>CAJXMN010000059.1 GCA_913056215.1 uncultured Flavobacteriales bacterium
CGTCTTCTCCCAATCTCCCTCGGCAGCACGATAATCATGATTCGTTCTTATGAAGGTTCTCGAATCGCCCCAGATTACATCGTCTCTCGTAAGTTGTAAAAATGCTGCGATAATTTTAGTTGAAATTACCTCTCCATAAGCGACGATTTGATCATACTGAAAATCATAATTAGGTGCTAGCGGATCCTCCTCTTTTTGAATTAATTCATCAAAAATCCCGTGAACATCGGTGTAAACAGAATGGTTTTGATCTTCAAAGAGCTCCTTCATAATTCTGACATGAAATGCTCTTCGCTCCTCCACCAGTTCACGAAAAACCCCTTTATCTCCGTCGTACAAAGCACTCACAATGTTCTCCATCGCATTGGTCGTTTTGCCCATTGCAGAAACGACAACAAATAACTGTTCTTCACTAAACTGTTGAAGAATACCAGCAACATTTTTAACTGCCTCGGCATTTTTTACAGATGCACCACCAAATTTGAAAACTTTCATTCCCATATATTTATACTGCGAAATTAAATTTATTAACTTAGAATTTTTACGAACGTACAGAAACTTACAAGATTTGCTAAATAACGAAATAATTCAACGCCTTCAAGAAAATGCATTTGCTCGTTCCACATTTTCTCAGCTTCAAAAGGACTTTTTTCGTGTGGGTATTGAACTGGCGCTTCCGGATGAAATTCTCGAAAACCCTCATGAGTTTCTGGAATATTTGGCAAAAGAGGTGGAGTTAGTTATGCATGACGCACCGCACTTAATGTCTCAACTGTTATACATTGCAGATTTACCTGAATCACAAATCAACCAGTTGTTTGACGAAGCTGAACAACCTCATCGATCATTGTCTGAAGCTCTGCTCAAAAGAGCTGCTCAGAAGGTACTCTACCGGGAAAAATATAAATTAGGATCACTGTAAAGATCATTTTAAATAGAGCGGTTTGGACATTTATTATTTTTAATCATTATTGTCCGATTAAATCGAAAGCTATTCTTTTTATACTACTTCCTTTCATTTTTTATTCACGCTTAGTTAATATTTATAGATGCTTCTGAGCTCGATTAACAACCTCGGTTCTTGAAAAAAAACGAAACAAAAATTCAAGGCCTTCAAAGCAAAACGATTTCCCTCTTCATAAATAATAAGTGCGGCCGGATGATCTCCTTGTGAGTCACTGCGGAGCTTTCCGTTCTTACTAATCATTTATTTTGATCTCAATAGCTTTCCTTTGAAGGCCGAATAAAACCATCTCAATGAATACAGCCAGCTTTATGTTAGAAAAAGTTCATTCATTAGATCAAGCTCCTTATGCTATAAAACAGCTGAACTTATTACCAACTAAAGGGTATAGAGAAGTTAAAATAGTTGCATCAAACAGTAGTGATTTTTAATACGTATGTTTTTTAGTTCAAAATTGTTCAGTATAAGCTTTCCCATTCATTCTCCCACAATTCCCAATAATTGAATGAAGAAAATTTCAGTTTGTAGTAATTTATCAAAACATATATTTCCTAAAATCATGTGCAATACTTCATAAATTAAAAAGAATTGTATGGATTCTCAGACTAAATCCAAAACAAAAGAACCGTTTCACATGTAATAACTCTAAGAAAATTGTAGCTTTGTGTTTCCATAAATGTTAAAAAACAACATGGATAATATATCTTATATAGGCAATGCCGATGTCAATGCAATTGACAAATTGTACGCTTCGTACAAAAAGGATCCCAATAGTGTAGACGAAGGGTGGAGAAAGTTTTTCGAAGGTTTTGAATTTTCGCAAACCAGTTATGAAGAAGGCGGTGAAGTCCCTGAAAATTTCCAAAAGGAATTTAAGGTTATCAACCTGATTGAAGGTTACCGATCTCGAGGCCATCTCTTCACGCGTACTAATCCTGTGCGGGAGCGGAGAAAATATAGACCTACGCTCGATATTGAGAATTTTGGACTGGAGAAATCAGACCTCGAAAAGGAATTTCAAGCAGGTTCAGAAATCGGGCTGGGTACTGCTAAATTAAAAGATATCATTGCCCACCTCGAGGCAGCTTATTGCGAAAGTATTGGACTTGAGTTCCACTACATCCGCAAACCTGAACGCAAAAAGTGGTTCATGGATAAGCTGGAGCTGGACAACCGTCCGAAATTCAGCAATGAAGATAAAAAGAAGATTTTTGAAAAATTGAGCGAAGCCACGCTCTTTGAACAATTTCTCCAACGCAAGTACGTCGGGCAAAAACGCTTTTCAGTTGAAGGCGGTGAAGCACTAATAGCTGGACTTGAGCGACTCGTTCGCAAAGGAGCCCAACTCGGCGTGGAGGAGTTTGTAATGGGAATGGCTCACCGCGGACGCCTCAATACCCTCGTCAATATTTTTGACAAGGATATTGAAGAATTATTTGGAGAGTTTGAAGGAAAAGAATTTGATGACGATGATTCTTTCGATGGCGATGTAAAATATCACTTGGGGCAAACGCGCAACATCAACGTGGATGGTAAAGACTTGCAACTAACTTTAGCTCCGAATCCTTCTCACCTCGAAGCGGTAGATCCCGTTGTAGAAGGTATCGTACGTGCCAAGATTGACGATTATTTAAAATCAGAGGATAAAATTGTCCCCATTCTCGTACATGGAGACGCTGCAATTGCAGGCCAGGGAGTCGCTTATGAAGTGATCCAAATGGCGCAGCTCGACGGTTACCGTACTGGAGGAACAATCCACATTGTTGTAAATAATCAGGTTGGTTTTACTACTAATTATCGAGATGGACGCTCAAGCACGTATTGTACTGACGTCGGTAAAACGACACTGAGTCCCGTTTTTCACGTAAATGGAGATGATGTAGAAGCAGTTGCTCAAACATTTCTTATTGCGTTGGAATACCGCCAGCAGTTCCACATGGACATATTCATTGATCTCTTGTGCTACAGAAAGTATGGTCATAATGAGGGTGATGAACCCAAATTTACACAACCTAAGCTCTATAAAGCACTTTCAAAGCACCCCAATCCGCGTGAAATTTTTCGCGATCAGTTGATTGAGGAAGGTGTCATTGACAAGAAATTTGATGATGCCTTAAAAAAGCGCCTCGATGATAAACTCAACGATCGATTTGAAGCTTCTAAAAAGCAAGAAAAGATAAATGTTACCAACTTCCTTGGTGACTTATGGAAAGACATGGGTTATGCAACGGAAGAAGACTTCAAAGAGAGTCACATAACTGGAGTTCCTAAAGATCGACTAATCGAATTGGGTAAAAAACTGGCTCAGTTGCCCGACGACAAGAAAATTTTCAGAAAAGTTAAAAAATTGTTCAAGGAACGCACCAGTATGATTGAGGATAACAAACTCGACTGGGGAATGGCTGAAATGCTGGCTTACGCAACACTTTTGGTAGAAGGTCATCCTGTTCGTGTTTCAGGACAGGATGTCGAGCGCGGAACTTTTTCTCACCGTCATGCTGTTATTAAAACAGAAGATGATGAAGAGGAGATCATCACCCTGAATAACCTGGAAAAAGGGCAGGCACCCATGTCGATATACAATTCGTCGCTATCAGAATATGGTGTACTTGGATTTGATTACGGTTATTCACTCGCTCGACCTGAAGGGTTGACGATATGGGAGGCGCAGTTTGGTGATTTTATGAATGGCGCACAAATCATGTTTGACCAATTTATAACGGTTGGAGAAGATAAATGGAATATTCAATCAGGACTCGTTGTACTATTACCTCACGGCTATGAAGGTCAGGGTTCTGAGCACTCTTCTGGGCGAATGGAACGTTTTCTGCAAAGTTGCGGCGACCTGAACATACAAGTCGTGAATTCAACAACTCCTGCAAATCACTTCCACCTATTGCGTCGTCAACTAAAACGTAATTTCCGTAAACCTTTAATTGTTTTTTCACCGAAATTATTATTGCGTTATCCTAAAGCGGTCTCGAAGCTAGAAGATCTCGAAAAGGGTAGTTTCAAAGAAGTCATTGACGATCCTAATGATCTTCATAAAACAGCTACCAGCGTTGTTTTGTGTTCTGGAAAAGCTTATTATGACTTCATAGCTGAAGCAGAACGTCGCGATGTCAAAAACATGGCGTTTGTACGAATAGAGCAGCTGTACCCACTCCCACTTGATCAAATTAATAAGGTTTTGGGTAAATACAAAAAAGCTAAAAACATCATTTGGGCTCAAGAAGAACCTGAAAACATGGGAGCTTGGACGTATATGGCGATGAATTTAAGACATATTGACTTGAAATGTGTTTCTCGCCAATCGAGTGCTGCACCGGCCGCTGGAGCCAAAGAGATTCACCTCAGAAGATTAAATCAATTGTATAATAATCTGTTTGAATATGCAGCAAAAGCTGCCAAATAATAATAACATTAAAAAGACATGTCAGTTATAGAAATGAAAGTACCGAGCCCGGGAGAGTCAATTTCCGAAGTGGAAATTGCAGAATGGCTCGTAACAGACGGTGATTACGTAGAGAAAGATCAAACCATCGCAGAAGTCGATTCCGATAAAGCAACACTCGAACTACCAGCTGAGGCATCGGGTACCGTAACACTTAAAGCGGAAGAAGGGGATACTGTAGAAGTTGGTCAAGTGGTATGCTTGATCGATACATCTGCTGAGGCTCCAGAAAAAGACGACGCTCCGGAAGAAGAACAGTCTTCGACAGGCAGTGAGGACGATACAGCAAAATCGGAATCCAACGAAGGTGATAAGAAACAGAAAGACCAACAAGAGGAATCAAAGGAGAAGACTAAATCTTCATCCTCCAAACCTGATCCAGGTCCTTCAAAAGAAACGTATGCATCTGGAACAGCATCTCCTGCCGCTGCTAAAAAAATGAAAGAAAACGACATCTCTGGTGACAAAATAAAAGGATCAGGAAAAGATGGTCGTATTACGAAACAAGATGTCGTAGAAGCCATGGCTGCAGGATTCGATGCTGAGACAACAGCTGGATGGGGAGGTACACGTGACCAAGAGGCTAAAAAGATGTCTATGCTGCGTAGAAAAGTAGCAGAGCGACTGGTATCTGTTAAGAATGAAATGGCTATGCTTACTACCTTTAACGAGGTAGATATGAAACCAATCATGGATCTCCGGACGAAGTACAAAAAACAATTCGCTGAGCACCATGAAACAAGTTTAGGATTCATGTCATTTTTTACAAAAGCGTGTACGGAAGCACTCAATTTATATCCAGCTGTAAACGCACAGATTGACGGAAAAGAAATGATTACGCACAATTATGCTGACGTAGGTATCGCCGTTTCATCACCAAAAGGACTAATGGTTCCTGTCATTCGAAATGCCGAGCAAATGTCTTTGGCTGAAATCGAAAAAGAGGTCAAACGATTGGCCGTTAAAGCAAGAGATGGTAAAATTACTCCAGACGAAATGACGGGCGGAACATTTACTATTACTAATGGTGGCGTATTTGGTTCGATGTTATCGACACCAATTATCAACCCGCCGCAATCAGCTATTTTAGGTATGCATAATATCGTTGAACGTCCCGTTGCCATAGATGGGAAAGTTGAAATTCGACCCATCATGTATATTGCTTTATCTTACGATCATCGCATCATTGATGGTAAAGAGAGCGTGAGTTTTCTAGTCAAAGTAAAAGAAATGCTCGAAAATCCAGAGCGTATGATTTTTGGCGGAACAGATCCCTATGAAGTTCTGCTCGGTTTATAAAACAGGTAATCACATTGTCAAAGGGCTGTTCTCAAAAGAGCAGTCCTTTTTTTTTGTAAATAAGTATTCCCCTGTTTCTTCATGCACTGACCTAAAACGGAATCAAAAAGAATTATTAGTATTGCACTCGAGCTAAACAATAATTAGAAGGATTCATGAAATATACCGTAGAAGTAGAAATTGATAAGCCTCTCAATAAAGTCGTCGAAGTTTTTAGAAATACTGAAAACTACTACGACTGGATGAAAGGCCTTGAAAATATTGAGCAATTAAAAGGTACTCCGGGTGAGGAGGGAGCAGAAACACTGCTTCATTTCACAATAGGCAAGCGCAAGATGAAAATGAAAGAAGTCGTTCTGCGCTCCAACTTACCTGTTTCTTACCTCGTCTCCTATAATGTTAAGGGGGTTTACAACGAAGTTGACAATAAATTTGAGTCTATTGATAACAATAGAACACTTTATACAACTGCCAATTATTTTCGTTTTTCTGGCCTCATGAAATTGTTTTCCGTGTTTGGTAAAAAAAGTTTTACAAAGCAATCGTTGAAGTACGCAAATGATTTTAAAAAATTTGTTGAAGAAAAATACGAACAAAATGATTAGACCTATGGGTTAAACCTCGGCAAAACTATTGATACAATGAAATGCTTTATCGCCATTTTTAAAGATAATTACTACATTTGCTCACGATAAAAAAGCAAGAACATGTCACATGATATCAAGCCTGGAGTTGCAACTGGAAAAGAAGTGCAAAAAATTTTCAACTATGCTAAAGAGAAAGGGTTTGCCCTTCCTGCAGTAAACGTTGTTGGATCCAACACAATGAATGCTTCGATGGAGACCGCAGCAAAAGTCAACGCTCCGATTATTATTCAGTTTTCAAATGGAGGTGGTTATTTCAACGCTGGAAAATCGCTACCCAACGACAAACAACAAGCTTCGGTTGCAGGATGTATTACTGGAGCACGACACATTCACGAGCTCGCCGATATTTATGGCGCTACAGTTATTTTGCATACCGATCATTGCGCAAAAAAATTATTGCCTTGGATCGATGGATTGCTCGATGCTAGCGAAAAAGAGTTTGAAAAAACAGGCAAACCACTGTTTAGTTCCCACATGATTGACTTATCTGAAGAACCGCTCGAGGAGAATATCCAGACGTGCAAAAAATACCTTGAACGCATGAGTAAGATGGGTATGACATTGGAGATTGAGCTCGGTATCACAGGTGGAGAAGAAGATGGCGTCGACAACACAGATGTTGACAACGCACGGCTATATACGCAACCGGAAGAAGTAGCATATGCTTATGAAGAACTAAAAAAAGTGAGCGATCAATTCACTATCGCTGCAGCTTTTGGAAACGTTCATGGTGTTTATCGTCCAGGTAATGTTCAACTCACACCCAAAATCTTAAAAAATTCGCAATCCTACATCCAAGAGCACTACAACACTGATAAAAACCCAGTAGATTTCGTTTTTCATGGAGGATCAGGTTCTTCTGTTGAGGATATACGTGAAGCTATTGGTTATGGAATTATTAAGATGAATTTAGATACGGATTTACAGTACGCATTCAATGAGGGAGTGCGGGATTATATGGATGAAAAGAAAGAATACCTCAATACACAAATCGGTAATCCAGATGGTCCCGACGAACCTAACAAAAAGTATTACGATCCCAGAAAATGGTTGCGCGATGGTGAACAGTCATTCGTTGAACGATTGACCAGATCCTTTGAGCATTTAAATAACATCAATACACTTTAATTTGTAAATTCGTTACATCAAACCAATTACGTACCAGCAATGATACGTGATTTAAATAGATAATTATGGGTTGGTTTAAAAGAAAAACAGAGGGTATTCAAACCTCAACAAAAGATAAAAAAGAAACGCCTGAAGGATTGTGGCATAAATGTCCTAAATGCCAGACAGTCGTTACCTCTGAGGACCACATGAAAAATTATTTCGTCTGTGAACGTTGTAGTTATCACGACCGCATTGGCTCAGAGGAATATTTTCAACTTTTCTTTGATGAGGGAAAATACAAAGAGTTGAATAAAAAAATGTCAGCCGGTGATCCACTCGAGTTCGAAGACACAAAAAAATACGTAGATCGCGTGAAGAGTACGCAAAAAAAGACTGGACTGCAGGACGCTATCCGCACGGCTCATGGAACAATAGACGGTCAAGAAACAGTTATCGCCGCAATGGATTTCAAATTTATCGGTGGTTCTTTAGGCTCTGTTATGGGTGAAAAGATAGCTCAAGCGATTGACAAAGCTATCAAACTAAAGGCACCATTTATGATCATCTCAAAATCTGGTGGAGCTCGAATGATGGAAGCCGGTTTGTCATTAATGCAGATGGCCAAAACAAGTGCTAAACTCAATCAATTGGCAGCGCACGAACTTCCGTATATTTCATTTCTAACTGACCCTACTACAGGTGGGGTTACGGCATCATTCGCTATGCTTGGCGACATCAATATTTCTGAGCCCGACGCACTCATCGCTTTTGCAGGACCTCGTGTTGTAAGAGAGACCATAGGACGCGATTTGCCCCCAGGATTTCAGCGATCAGAGTTCGTGCTCGATCACGGATTTCTCGATTATATCGTTGAACGCAAAAACTTAAAAGAAGAGGTTTCTAAATCCATTCACTTGTTTATGAATTAGATGAACAATTGAATATATTCGATCATATTATTTCAATAAAAAAATGCGCCTTGTAGGAGGCGCATTTTTTTATAAACTATTTCATGTATAAGTCGGACAGCTGAAGGCTAATGATCTTGGTCATCATCTTTTCCCGTTACCTTACCTAAATCATCTTCTACCTGGTGACGACGCACATTGGAATGATCTTCATGCTCCACACCTTTTAATTGCGAATGAGCCAAGTGTTTGTAGCCAAGTTCACTTGCTTCCTTACCTGTAAAAACTTCTTCCTTATTTTTATTAAACATCAATCCTAACATCATAATAAAGACAGTTAGCAATATCACTTGAATTACCAGTGGCTTATTAACAATGTCAATTCGGTCAGCCTGACTAATGTAAAGAAAAAGCAAGATCGTAATCAATCCCCGGGGAGCTACAAACATGAGTGGCATGGCTGGTAATCGCGCAATTTTAAGCTGTACGAACCGGATTAAAAAGATAGCACCAACAATACCAATAGCCCAGAAGAAGGTTTCTGTATTGAGCAATTCACTCGTTTCAATAAGGAAACCAAAGAGCAAAAAGAATAGTGCACGAATCAGAAACGTTCCCTCGATCAAAATTTCATGAAATTTATGCACTTCTTTATCCAACTTCTGGGGTTTAAATCGTTGGACAATCTTGAAGCGTTTCAGCTCATCCAAATTACCGATAAACAATCCGAAAAGCAATATAAATATCAACGCGGGTAAATGATAAATTTTAGAGATCGCATAAATAAGTATGGTCAAAATGATAATCGGCACAAATTTAATTTGGTGATTAATCCGACCTAAAAGAAATGATAAGCCTATCGTGGCAACGAAAGAAACAGCCGCTATAATCAACAACTGAACGAGGAATACCCAAAACGACTCAAAATCGATGGTCACATTTCGGAAGACAAAATCAAAAAAGAGAACACCCAAAATATCTGATAAGCTACTTTCGTAAATCACGAATTCTTTATTTTTCCGCCCAAGGTTAACGGCACTCGGAATAGCAATCGCACTACTAATCACGCAGAGTGGTATGGCACCAATTAAACTTTTTCGAAAATCGGGAACGGTCGTCGGGTCACCATCATGCCCCATGTAGTAATAGAAAGCACCAGCAAGCAACAGCCCACCTGTCATCATGGGGTCATCAGGTACAATGGCTGCGTCTTTAATTAAACCGAGTTTAGACTTATTGAGCTCTAATTCTAAAGATCCTTCAAGTACGATGACGATCAGACCAATAGTCCCCAGAATAGGCAATAACCCCTGCATGTCGGGAACTGCAATAGAAAAGACCTCTGTTAGCTGCTTCATACCCCATCCTAGAAAAAGTAATAAAATGACGGACGGTATTTTTGTCTTAGAGGCGGTTAAATCAAAGACATACGCCAACAGCAATAATACACAAAGTGTTATAATAAATGTATTTGTCATTTAATGAAAGTTCTTCTGTTTCAAAATAAAACCCTAAAAATAGTGCTTTGTTTCTTTTCTGTCGCCAATTTTAACTTCAATCCGATCTGTGAATGAAAAATCATCATCGCTCAATCTTTTTGATGAAAAGCAACTACTTACAAAGCAATAATTATTCAGCAGCACCCGCAACCATAGCATCTATAAAGTGATACTCACACCTAAAATAATAAATTTTCCGTTTCAATGAACAACAACCGATAAAACAAACGACGATTTTTTAATTTTGAACCACTAATTCAAGTGAAAAGTGAGCGGCATGAACGATAACCAAACAAATAATTCTTTAGAACAAATAGAAGCGTTCATCAGAGCTGAAGAAGACGAGCAACAAAAAAGATATGACAATAAGGGGACAATATCTCTTAAAGAGCTTAGAGAGGCAGGTGTTCTTCTCTACCCAATACGAATCGTACGCAAAACATTTTCAGCTGCCGGAAAACCTATGATCACCATCAAGTCAATACACGATTATGATCAACAATCCTTTCAAACCGGAGCGAGCGTCGTTCTAAAAAAATTCGATCAAGACGATCAATGTACAGCACATATTGTGTATACTCACGACGATGCTTCGCTCACCGTTCATTTGCAGATGTTTGATTTTCCAGATTGGATTGAAGCTAAAAATATCGGTGTTCAACTCCAGCCCGACCGGAGGAGTTTTAAATGTATGCGCTACATGCTCAAAAAAACAGCAAAATCCCCTACAAGGAGTATCACTACATTACTAGAAGGTATAAGTAATCCAGAGCAAGCGCCTGAACATTTAACTTCCGAAACAAAAAAGACCACAATTGTTGAAGACCAAGGTTTAGCACAAAACAAATCACTGAATAATATCCAGGCATCAGCCCTGCAGGAAAGTACAATTGAACAACCTCTATTCGCTATTCACGGCCCTCCAGGAACAGGAAAAACCAAAACATTATCAGCCATAATCCAAACTTTCGTAAAGCAAAACAAACGAGTAATTGCCACTGCACCAAGCAACACGGCAGTCGATCATTTGGCACAGCAATTAATCAACGCCAACATGAAAGTTTTTCGTTTGGGCAACACGGCAAAAGTAGATGAAACAATAACTCCTTACACACCAGAAGGAATTTTATCAGAACCAGACCGGTTAAAGCAACTCAAAAAGCTTCGCATTGGAGCCAATGCACTCAGAAAGAAGGCTAGCCAGTATAAACGACAATTCACGGCACAAGACCGTCAAAACCGCAAGGAATGGTATAATGAAGCCCGTTCCATACAAAGCGAAATCAAAAGATTAACGAATTATTATTTAGAGCGTGCACTAGAAAAAGCCGATGTAATTTTAGGTACACCCGTAGGTCTTCAACACGATTTAATTCTAGATCAAAATTTTGACGTTGCACTCATTGATGAAGCAGGACAATGTCTCATTCCGATGGGGATGCTAGTGATGAATCAAGCAAAACGTACCATCCTGTGCGGAGATCATCAACAACTTCCTCCCACTGTATTATCAGAGTCCATGTCAAAAAAATGGGTAGCCTCTTCCCTGCTTGAATTTGCCATTCATCAAGGAACTCCATACGTTCAACTTCATTTGCAGTATCGCATGCCACCAAGTATAGCACAATTTTCTTCAAGCTATTTTTATCAAAACAACCTTATTTCGACGAAACAAGATAAAGGAGTACACCTACAGTTTTTCGATACTGCGGGTGCAGGCTTTACAGAAGAGCGCAGTTTTTCCAATAGTTTCTTTAATACCGAGGAATTGCGTTCTATCCAAACATTAATTGAACGCGAAAAAAGTGATAATATCTTATTCATTTCTCCATACGCAGCTCAGGTAGAAAAATGTAAGTCGTTATTAAATCAAGATGTTGATGTAAGTACAATAGATGGTATCCAGGGTCAAGAGGCAAAAACAGTAATAGTAAGCTTAGTTCGCTCCAATAAAGACAGCTCCATAGGCTTTTTATCAGAATACCGCCGAATGAATGTTGCTTTAACTCGGGCTAGCGATCGACTGATCGTTTTTGGAGATTCATCCACCATTGGTCAGGATCCCTTTTATCAATCTTTTCTCGAATATGTTGAAAGCATCAACGGATATCACAGTGTCTTTGAATTATTATACGATTAAAAAAAGCACCCTTGCAGAAGGATGCTTTTTTCACTTGTAATAAAACGCTTTCCGTTACAGTTGAAAAGCAGACTTAATTTTATCGGTATAATCCAATTTTTCCCAAGTAAAGAATTCCACCTCCGTTGAAGATTTTTGTCCAGCATTTTCAAAGCTAACGGTCTTTGTGAATGGTTTCCTACCCATATGACCATAAGCTGCAGAAGGTCCATAAATTGGGTTACGAAGTTTTAATCGCTTTTCAATTGCGGCTGGACGCATATCGAACAATTCACTAATTTTTTGGGCGATCTCTCCATCTGAAGATTCCACCTTAGAAGTTCCGTATGTATTAATGTAAAGTCCCATCGGTTCAGCCACACCAATAGCATAAGAAACCTGCACTAAAACTTCATCACATAGTCCAGCGGCTACCATATTCTTAGCGATATGACGCGTAGCGTAAGCTCCGGATCGATCGACTTTTGAAGGGTCTTTCCCAGAAAATGCACCACCACCATGACCGCCTTTTCCGCCATAGGTGTCTACAATAATTTTACGCCCCGTTAAACCAGCATCACCATGAGGACCACCAATCACAAATTTACCAGTGGGGTTTATATGGTATTTGATCTGATCATTGAACAAGGCTTCTACCGTAGGATTATTCAACTTTTTTATCAAACGAGGAATCAAGATGTTTTTGATATCATCCTTGATTTTCTTCAGCATCCGTACCTCATCTTCATCGAAGTCATCGTGCTGTGTAGAGACAACGATGGCATCAATGCGTTGGGGTTTATTATCATCACTGTATTCAATCGTCACCTGAGCTTTGGCATCAGGACGCAAATAATCGATTTCGTCATTTTCTCTTCGAAGTTCCGCAAGTTCCATCAATAGTCGATGTGATAGATCCAAAGCTAGCGGCATGTAATCTTCGGTTTCATTGGTAGCATAACCAAACATCATCCCCTGATCTCCTGCTCCTTGTTCCTCGGGTGTATCGCGATCAACTCCCCTGCGTATATCTTGAGATTGTTCATGGATCGCTGAAATAATTCCACAAGAATTAGCATCAAACTGGTATTCACTTTTAGTATAACCAATACGTGAGATCACATCTCTGGCTATTTGTTGAACATCTAAATATATATTGGATTTCACCTCACCTGCCAACGTAACTAAACCTGTAGTCACTAATGTTTCGCAAGCCACCTTAGAGTCTTTGTCAAATGCAAGGAAATGATCGATCAGTGCATCTGAAATCTGATCGGCAACTTTATCGGGGTGTCCTTCAGAAACAGATTCGGACGTGAATAAGTATGACATGTCTTTATTTTTAATAATTCGTTCACCAAAAGTAGTAATTGTTCTGAAATAATGTTGAGAAATTACCTATTTTCGCTTTATGATTCGCTTACTACATATTGAAACGTCAACCAAGGTATGTTCCGTAGCTCTCTCTGAAAATGGGGTACTTAAAGATTTCATCGAGACGCATTCAGATCGTTATATACATGCAGAAAAGCTCACCCTTTTTATTGAAGAATTACTTCAAAGGAATGCGTGGAAAATGGATGCGTTATCCGCAATCGTAGTAAGTGGTGGTCCAGGATCTTACACGGGCTTGCGTATTGGTGTTTCCACGGCGAAAGGACTCTGTTTTGCACTTGATATTCCATTGATCAGCGTTTCTTCGCTCGATGCACTGATCGAATTGGGACGCGAGAAATATCCTGAAAGCACGATTTGTGGATTGATTGATGCGCGAAGAATGGAAGCGTTTTCAAAAATAGAAGATCCGCTGGGCAATACACTAAAAACGATCAGTGCAGATGAACTTGAAGCAACAACTTATGAAACATATGACCCGTTCATCGTTATTGGTGACGGTGCTGAAAAAATGCTTAAAATATGGGATGAACGGCCTTTAACTATTGATAATAACATTCATTCATCTGCAAAAGGACAGGTGAAATTGGCTACAAATTCCTTTAAACAAGAACAATTCGAAGATATAGCCTATTTCGAACCTTTTTACTTGAAAGACTTTATTGCTACTAAGAGTAAAAAGCAGCATTTCTAAGAATTACTCACCTTTATAATTTATACCTCAGAGTATGCTAAAACCAAAAGATCAAACTGCGAACACATGGCTTTTTTACTTTCTTTTTTGTCTTCCTTTTGCAGGGTTTTCACAAGAAAAGAAAATGGAGCAGCATTTTCGTCAGCAACAAGATCATATTTTTTCAACGCTTTCTGCTGATCGTCAGAAAGCAAAACAATCTTTAGATTCCCTCTTCACTCTCGAAGGTAAAATGAGTGATACAACGGCTGGACTCAATTATAATTTGCTCGGTATTTATTACAATTACACTGGTCAATACGACAGCGCATTGATTTCCTTTAAGAAGGGATTGCGCTTGAACGGAAATCACCAGTATAGAACTCCACGATACCTGAGAAACATCGGAAACATCTATCGCAAAAAAAATCTATATGACAGCTCTAATTTCTTCTTAAAAAAAGTACAGTCGTTTTACCTGGAGCAACAAGACTCATTAGGTTACGCTTTAATATTAAGTGATTTGTCGGCGAATTACAACCTCATGTTACACCATGAAAAAGCGGTAAAAGCTCAGGTTGAAGCTATTCGTCTCATGGAAAAACACAATGCATCTAAAGCAAATTTGGGGGCTGCCGTACAACGACTCGCCAATACTTATCTCAAGCAAAAGAAATTTGACTACGCACTTGAACAATATGATCTGGCGCTGGAATATTTCCAACAGTCGCGTCAAATGTCCAATTACTACCTGACTTTCATCAACATCGCGCAATGTCACATTTACCTGAACGATTACAAAAGGGCAATCGATATCATTAACGAAGGACTCAGTGGACTGAAAAAACACGGTAATCCTCCGTTGCTAGCAATTGCACTTTCCGTTAAAGCTGAAATTCTCAAAATTCAAGAAGAGTACACTGCAGCACGTAAGACCTATGAAAAATCCATGAACTATGCATTTGACTCCAATGTCAGTCGTCTTGTGCAAATTGCCCGAGAGTACCTGGAATTATTGATGATTCAGAAGGACTATACAAAAGCTGATAAATTGATTGAAAAAACAGAACCTTATCTATCTGCAACGAATATTGAATACCACTATTCCTACCTGGAAGTTTTGGCCGATTATTATGCGCAACGCGCTTCTCATGACCGCGCCTATGCATATTCAAAAAAAGCACATCGCTTGAAGGATTCTTCTTATTATTCGAACAACGAACAACTGGTTAATGATATTCAAACAGCTTATCGTCTACAGGAAAAAGAAGCAGAGAACAAAACGTTGAACTCCACCATCGCCAAAAAAGAGGCTAGTATCTCCAACTTAACTCTTATTGTACTCTTTCTAGGAGTGTTATTAATTCTCATTATTGTTATTTGGAGAACACGAAATCACTACCACCATAAATTAATCAAGCTGGAAAAAAATCGATCGAAAGAACTCGCTCAAAAACTGGCCATTGAAGAGGAAAACACGCGCCTAAAAGAGCGTTTGATTGAGCAACAAAAAACAGAATTACTCGGTTATTCACTCGAAGTAGCTCAAGTCAATGAACGCATCAATACACTAGTCGGTAATATTTCTGAAAATGACAACAGTGAAAACGTAAAAAGCGACCTTAAAAATTTAATCACGGTGAATAAAAATTGGGAATCGTTTTTATCGCGTTTTAAGGAGTTAAATCCCCATTTCATTCCGCGATTATCAAAGCATTACCCCAAACTCACACAAAAAGACCTTGAATTTTGTTCCCTCGTACGCATCAATATTTCGTACAAAGACATCGCAAACTTTCTCCAGATTTCCCACGAAAGTGTGCATAAAAAACGCTATCGAATTGCCCAGAAGATGGATCTTGAAAAGGGTGTCGACTTTCAACAATTCATCATTCAGTTTTGATGAATGACAGGTTTTAGGTAGCGAAATCCTGCGTAAGAAAAACCGATGATCAAGCAATAATCAGCGATATAATAGAGCCAATAATTCCCTTCAAGTGCCATCATACTCTTGCTCGATATAAGAACGTCCACCACAGTCCATAGGTGGATCAGAAAACCGATAATATAAGCAAACATTGCCAACAATATCACGTTCGCAAATGCACCGCCCTTATCCTTATCCGATGCACCTTCATTGTTTTCAACAGCGACCAGTAGTCCGACAGTAACAGCTAGTAATACCAGATAAATGAGTTTGAGCTGTGCAGGTTTGGCGTAAGTAAAATCATGTTGCACAAACCAAGAGACCACCAATTCTGCCAAAGTATCAGAAAAGTAAAGGAAAACACCAAATAAAATAAGTACAATTAATCCTAAGCGATAGCTTGGTTTGGTAAAAAAATAGAACATGACTTAGGTCTTACGTTTCTTCTTTTTCGCAGCAGGGAAAAGTACATTATTCAGAATAAGGCGATACCCTGCAGAATTCGGATGTAAATTTAAATCCGTATGCGGATCGCCGACGCGATGTTGATAGTCTTCAGGATCATGTCCTCCGTAAAAGGTCCAGGTTCCATTACCCATCTCACCGTGAATATATTTTACCGTACCCAACTTTTTAGATTCCCCCATAATGGTCACTGAAGGTTTGACGTACTCTTTTACAAAATCAGTCGTTTGTCCATAGAAATTTTTAACCACTCGTTTGTGTGATTGCGTCAACATGGTAGGAACTACGTCCCATTTTGCAGAAAAATCAAACAATGAAAAAACGTCATTTTTTTCCGTTACGGCACGGTGACGTTTCGTACCGTCAATGGTGGAATACTCATATTCATAAGGGCTTTCTACGAGCTCATAATCTTCAAACGCGAAAGCGTGTTCAAAATCCATTTTGGACCGATAGTTCGGATCCGTTCCATCACCATCAAACATCCGTTCTGCAATATCCGTTTCGTGTGCAGCCAGGGCAATATCAAAACTATCCGTTCCACTGCACATGGTAAATAAAAACCCTCCACCAACGACGTAGTTTTTGATAGATTGAGCAACAGCCAGCTTCATATCAGCAACCTTGTTAAAACCGAGTCGGCGCGCACTAGCTTCGAGATCCGCCACTTGTTGACGATACCAGGGAGCATTTTTATAAGCGGCATAAAATTTACCATACTGACCGGTAAAATCTTCGTGGTGCAAATGTAACCAATCATATTCCTTCAGACCACCAGCAATGACCGTACTATCATACACTTTATCATACGGTATTTCTGCATATTCCATTACTAACGTTACTGCATCGTCCCAGGGTTGTTTCCCATCTGGCGTATACACCGCAATTTTTGGAGCAACTTCGAGCTGTACGACCTCCTGATTCAATTCAGGCGAGGCAATTTTGCGCTTAATGTTATTTACCTGACCATCGGGAACGATTTCATAACTCACTCCTCGTACTACGAGTTCATCTTCGATTGCCGAAACATGCGGAATCAAAAATGATCCACCACGGAAATTCAGTAACCACTCCATTGTCAAGCCATTCTCAAGTGCAAAATAGGAAATACCGTACGCCTTGAGATGATTGCTCTGCGTTTCGTCCATAGGGATTAAGATACTGCTCGCATGCACAGTTCCCGTCATGAGCAATAGCACCAGCACCAACGCTTTCAACTTTTCCATTTTCTTCCGTTTTGGGATAAGATACAAAATTAATATGAGGCTAAAAAGGATCGTCTTCAACCGAGCCGCTGGATAAATCGAAATCATCATCTTCGCCAATTTCATCCATTTTGCTCGAACGAATGACTACGTTGTCGCTGTCACCATTATCGGACTCGAACTCTTTATTCGGATTTAGCGCAGCTGGTTCCTGAGGCTCATCCAGACCTTCATCAAATGATTCTACATTTTCAAACCGTGCATACTGACCAACGAAACGAAGCCTTACTGTATCTGTTGAGCCATTTCTATGCTTGGCTACAATAATATCACCCATCCCCTGAGTGGGACCCTGTTCGTCTTCCATCAGTCCATAATATTCTGCACGATATATAAAAGAAACGATATCTGCATCCTGCTCAATCGCTCCAGATTCACGCAAATCAGAAAGTACAGGTCGTTTATCGCCACCCCGTTGCTCTACAGAACGACTCAACTGAGAAAGTGCAACAACAGGAACGTTGAGTTCTTTCGCAATTTCTTTAATCGAGCGCGATATTTGCGATATTTCTTGCTCCCGATTTCCCGCATTTTTGTTCGATCCGCCCGTCATGAGCTGTAAATAATCAATGATCACGACTTGAATATCGTGCTTCTGCTTCATGCGTCGGCATTTCGCACGCAATTCAAAAATGGAAATTCCAGGGGTATCATCAATATATATTGGCGCTTTCGATAATCTCGAGATACGCGAGTGGATTTGCTGAAATTCGTGATCGGCAATATTTCCTTTTCTCAGCTTCTCAGCGTCAATACGCGCCTCTGCAGATATCAGCCTTTTCACCAATTGAACGCTGGACATCTCTAGCGAAAAGATGGCTACTCCCATATCATAATCCACAGCAGTATTTCTAGCCATCGAGAGGACGAAAGCTGTTTTACCCATGGCGGGTCGTGCGGCAATAACAATCATATCAGAACGCTGCCATCCCGAAGTCATTTTGTCTAGCGCCTTGAAGCCCGTCGGCACCCCTGAAATTCCGTCCGTATTTTTTCTGGCTTTCTCAATTTCTTCTATTGCACCCTGCATGGCGGTAGACATCGTGTCGTAACTCTTTTTCATGTTACTTTGAGCAATTGCAAAAAGGTCTTCCTCCGCTTTGGAAAGCACACTAAATACATCTTTTGTCTCGTCGTAAGCCTCCTTGAGGATTTCGCTGGACATGGAAATGATTTCCCGCTGAATATATTTCTCAATAATAATCCGGCTATGATATTCGATGTGCGCCGCAGACGCCACCTTATTAGTTAGCGTAGACAGGTAATACGGTCCGCCAGCCACTTCCAATTTACCTAATTTTCGGAGCTCTTCGGTCACAGTTAGTAAATCGATTGGAGTGGAAGAGGCATAAAGATCTCGAATAGCCTCAAAGATCAATTTATGTTTCGGATCGTAAAATGCTTCAGGAGTGCGCAAGATATCAATGGCATCGTTTACTGCACCACCATCAATCATCATCGCCCCTAGAACAGCTTCTTCAAGGTCTGTCGCCTGCGGCGGAACCCGTCCTACATCCATCGGTGTTTTATTGGTTCGCTGATTGCGATTGACACCAATTTTATTGTTCTTTTTTTCATCCTTCTCCATAGTGCAAATATATTTAATTCCAATTCCAATAACGACTTTTCCGTTTTGATCTCATCGGTTTGTGAACAAATCATTTTACGTGGATAACTTTATTTGACTCAAATCCGCTATTATCATTAATATTGTGTGCACTTTTACGGTTCTCAGATCGGTATTTTCTTCACAATAAAGTTGCTTTTATGAAAAGAAAAATAATTAAAACCGGAGATGGTTCGAACACGCTTTTTCTTCCCGAATGGAATGAAAACTACCACTCCAAACATGGTGCTTTGCAAGAAGCATTACACGTGTTCATTAAAAATGGGCTATTGCAATTCAAGAAGCCAACGCTAGCTGTTTTAGAGATAGGATTTGGAACGGGGCTCAATGCGTTACTGACTGCTCAAACAGCAGTTGATAAACATCTGAATATCCACTATACAGGTCTTGAAGCTCATCCGCTTGGGTGGACAGAAATTGAAACACTTGGATACGATGAATTGATTCCTGTTAAAGAAGCACTGCGTTGGTTTGAGAAGATGCACACATGTC
>CAJXMN010000060.1 GCA_913056215.1 uncultured Flavobacteriales bacterium
TAGATGGAACGGGACGCGGATGAACCGTCACTTGCTCCGTAATTGAATCCCGGCAACCATGATTCGTTTCCACCAACAATTCAACATCGTAGGCTCCATCGTTATCATAAGTGTGCGCAGGTTCTGCTTCGCTGGAGCTATTCCCATCGGCAAAATCCCAGACATACAAATCAATGGTATTTGCAGAGTTGGTGTTAGTTACTGAAGAGTTGTTTTCAAAATTATGCGCAACGTTCAAGCATTGATCTTCTACAGAAAAATCAGCATCAGGTAGCGGATAAACAACTGTTTGAACTTCTACAGAATCTACACAACCATTGTTGGTTTCCACTTTTAGCGATACATCGTAAATATTTTCGTTGTCGTACTCGTGCACAGGGTTCTGTACGCTTGAAGTATTTCCATCACCAAATTCCCAGGACCATTGAGATAGCACGTCACCATTCGAGTTGTCCAACGAAGAATTATCAGTAAAACTCGTTTCTTCTTCGAAACAAACACTGTCGATATCGACCTGAGCATCGGGTGTTTTATACACCACGACAGTTGCGGTATCTTTGTCATCACAATTACCTAATGTATAGTTCACAATATAATCCGTACTATCCGAGGGATCAATGTTTGGTAATTGGCTGGCAGTGGAATTATCGAGCTCCCACAAGTAGTCACCACCCGGATCTGAGACTGAAGTTGCTATATCAATCGTTTCTCCATCACAGATATAGTAGTCCTGTGCTGTAATTTCAGGCTGTAGGTTTACAGTAATACACACAACGTTAGATAATGAAGGTGTACCACAGTCACCGACTTCCGCACGCCAGCAAGAATTCGTATTATCTAAAGGAGGCGAGGTTTCACTATCCGTTGTCGCACCCGCTAAATCAGTCCAGGGACCACTGGGGTCGGGAGCAAATTGCCACTGGATATCGTCTTCATAATTCACCAATGTCAAATCCACGGTTTCCCCTTCACAGACTTCAGTTTCACTGGCACTAGCTGTTCCTGCGTCGGGAGGGGGTTCAACAATAATTTCTATTGATGCCTGGGTTGTTGTGTTCGTGCACTCCTCAGTTATATCAACCGTAAAAATACTATCGTCTGTGGGGCAAACATTGATTTGAGAATTCGTAGATCCAGTACTCCAGGAATATTCAAGCACTTGTCCACAACCGCCACTTACTCCAGCAGATAGAATAGTACAATCCCCAGAGCAAACAGTATCGCTCTGAGCAGTTATTTGTCCATTTAAAGCAGGTGGGGTGCCTGGAACGGTAAAAGTAAACGATTGCGTCCACCCACCATTGACATCAGCGTTGTGATTCTCCCTGAAACGCACTTTGTAGTCTCCGGGACATAAATTACCAAAAGGAATAAAGGTGGTGGGATAACTCTGCAATACACAATTGGGTTTTTGCATTTGTGGAGACTGAAAAAAAGGATATGTATTCAAAGGACCGTAAAATCCTGGATTAAATGCAGAACCATTCCAAGGAACATTTTGACAACGCACTTCGATGTCTAACCAATAAGGCGTATTTCCACATCCTGAAGCGCAAGTAGCGGGGTCAGAATCGGCATTGATTTCAATCCCATTAGGTAAAACTGTTATACTCGTATTCATTAAAGGTAGAGAATGACAGGCAATACCTTGTTTCGCATAAAGCGATGTAAACAACAACAATATTAGAATTACTAATTTATTCCTCAAAATATTCTCAATTTTATAGTTCACCATAATTTAAAACTAACGGAGTAAGTTCACATGTCCTGTTTCCTGATAGCGCTTATCCCGCTGAATTTCTTTGAACTCGATTTTCCAAACATAAGTTCCATTCTCAGCTCTTCGACCGCTATCCGTTCCATAGGTTCCGTCCCAACCAATAAGATGGTTTTGCGATTCAAACACCACTTCCCCCCAACGATTAAATATAATGAATTTGAAATCTTCGGGAACAAAACCATCTGAAAATATAGGTTTAAAACTTTCGTTAAACTGATCACCATTGGGAGTAAATGTATTTGGAACATACATTGGAATGTTCTCGTCTACTTTAATAAATTCACCAATTGAATCTTTACACCCTTCATCTGTATACGCAAGAAGATAGGTCAGGTACTGACCTCCTTTCTTTGGAAATTCAACGATTGGATTCAACGCGGTAGACTGATCAGAAACACCAAACATCCATTGCAGTGAGTCAGCATATTCTGAGGTGCTTTCAAATTCCGCTTCACTGTTGACGATATCGAGGTAATTTGGTTCAAACTCGTAATTCGCGACAGGATTATGGTTTACGGTTAAATGATCGCTGATTGACGCGCTATCAATACATCCTTCATTGCTTTCAACGATCAATTTTGAGTCATACACAACAGGATCTCCCGATTTGTTTTTAATACATTCATAATACGACGATTCGCCACTATTTTTTACAATACTATCATTGAGTATCCATTGGTAATTGACCATTGTCGAAGGATCATTAATCGCCGCTCCCGAGTTAAGTGTCACACACAAAGGAGAACAGTCAACCGTAGTATCAGCAGAATAATCCACCACTGGTCGCGGATGCACGATGACCTCCTGAGTAACATCGTCGACACATCCTTGATTCGTCTCGACCGTTAAATTCACATCATAAAACCCGTCCGAATCATAATTCCAAGTCGGATTTTCTTCTTGTGAAGTTGAGCCATCTCCAAAATCCCATTCCCAACTTACAACATTATTGGTCGTATTAGCGTTACTGACTGAAGTGTTTTCTATGAAATCGACATCCTCCTCAAAGCAAACATCTTCGGCTGTAAAGTCAACATCTGGAAGTGGATATACAGCCGTATTTATCGTAGTCGAATCCAGGCATCCGTTATTAGTAGTAATTTTCAACTCTACGTCATAGACATTTTCAGTACCGTAAGTATGATCAGGATTTTGCTGTGTCGACGAATTACCATCTCCAAAATCCCATTCCCATTGGTCGATTTGATCGCCGAGCGAATTATCCAGTTCAGATCCATCGGTAAACTGCGTCACCTCGTTTAAGCAAACACTATCGACCGAAATCTGGGCTTCAGGTACTTTTCGCACAACGACCGTACTTGTATCCTCCGCCTCACAATCATTCAACGTATATGACACAATATAATCAGTTGTTGCAGGAGGAGATACTTCATAGTAAGTATCCGTTGTCGTTCCATCGATTTCCCATAAGTAATCTCCTCCGGGAGCAGAAACAGTGGTGGGAATATCAATAGTATCATATTCACAAATATCAAAATCGTCTACCGCGACTGATGGTATAGGGTTGACAGTAATACACACCTCATTGGAATGAATAGGAGTGTTACAATAGCCTACCCGAGCACGAAAACACCTCTGCGTATTATCTATCGGGGGAGAAGTAAAATTGTCTGCTGTCGCTCCTGGTATTTCAGTCCAGGGTCCTCCAGAATTGGGAGCAGATTCCCACTGAATGTCATCTTCGTAATTGACGAGTGTAAGATCCACCGTTTCACCTTCACAAACTGCCGTTTCGCTGGCAGAGGCTGTACCCGCATCAGGAATGGGGTTTACAATAATTTCAATCGTCTCCTGGGTTGTTGTTCCACTACATGCTTCTGTAATATTTACCGTAAAAATGCTATCGTCGGTAGGGCACACATTAATTTGAGAGTTTGTTGATCCCGTACTCCAGGAATATTCTGGCACCAAGCCACAACCTCCCGCAACTCCAGCTGTTAATACGGTACAGTCTCCTTCACAAACCGTATCCGATTGAGCTGTTATTTGACCATTTAAAGTGGGAGGAGTCCCTGGAATTGTAAAGTAAAATGCACCCGTCCAAGCAGCAGTTTGAGAATTATGATTCTCCCTAAATCGCACTTGATAGTCCCCCGGACAAAGGGAGCCAAATGGTATAAATGTCGTGGGATAGCTCTTTTGTATACAACTCGGTTTATTCATCTGCGGTGATTGAAAGAATGGGTAGGTGTTGAGCGGGCCGTAATAACCAGGGTTAAATGGTGACGGATTCCAGCTTTCCCCTACACAACGCACCTCGATATCTATCCAATAAACCGAGTTATTACATCCCGCTGCACACGTGGCTGGATCGGAATCAGCGTCGACCTCAATACCATTAGGCAAAACGGTTATTCCAGAATTGAGTAAAGGTAAAGCATGGCAGGCTTGAACGCGTTCAGCAGTGGTTGTCAGTAAAATTACCACCAATGTATTCAACAACCATTTCACCTTATTTCTTTTTAACATCATTGTTTCGTTTTGTTACAATTTCTGCGCACATCTGTCCGTTTGCTTCTTATAGACGTCCAACAATAACTCAATGTTGCCTCATACGGTAATTTTTTTTGCTCTGTTAGAAAAAAAGCTCTAAAGGTAGCTGTTTCCAATTACAAGGACTTCGTCCGTCCACCATCTACTGGAACATTAATTCCGTTGATATATCCGGCAGCCGGGCTCGCCAGAAAGGCGACCGCATTAGCAATTTCATGCGGTTGTGCAATGCGTTTCATCGGTGAAAGTTCTGCCATATTTGAAAGTATTTCATCATAATTCAGACCTGAAGATTTTGCTGCTTTATTCTCTGCTATGGATTGCAGTCGCGACGTATTCGTTGCTCCTGGAAGCACATTATTTACCGTAATATTGAATTTCCCCAATTCATTGGCAAGTGTTTTACTCCAATTAGCTACGGCACCGCGTACAGTATTCGACACACCTAAACCATCGAGTGGTTGTTTCACACTTGTAGAAATAATATTTATTATGCGCCCGTATTCCATTGCTTTCATACCAGGATAGAGGGCTTGCACCATGATATGGTTACAAATTAAGTGTTGTGAAAAGGCATCTTCAAACTCTTCCGTACCCGCATCTATAATTGGACCACCTTTCGGTCCTCCGGTATTATTCAACAAAATGTGGGCTTTATTTTCAGTTGCCCAGTTCATAATCGTCTTCTTAAGTTCCTGTGGTTTCGAAAAATCAGCAACTAAATAACCGTGCTTTTCGTTCGGTTTGAGTTCTGCTAATACCGTTTTTAGTTTCTCTTCATTTCTAGCTATGAGCGTCACATCAGCTCCAAGTTCTGCTAATTCTAATGCAGTTGATTTTCCAATACCCTGAGTACTTCCACAAACCACCGCTCGCTTTCCATTTAAACTTAAATCCATAATTCTTTTTTTATTCGACCGTTACTGATTTGGCTAAATTTCTCGGTTGATCCACATTACATTCGCGCATCACTGCAATGTAATAAGAAACCAATTGCAGTGGTATCGTCGTAAGTAGAGGAGTTAAGTGCTCATCCGTATCTGGAATCTCTATGACATGATCAGCCATATTTTTCACTTGCTCATCTCCTTCAGTGACGATTGCAACTACTTTTCCTTTTCTGGCTTTCACTTCTTGAATGTTACTTACCACTTTTTCATACGAAGGACCTTTTGTTGCAATGACAAAAACAGGCATCTCTTCGTCAATAAGTGCAATCGGACCGTGTTTCATCTCTGCTGCAGGGTAACCTTCAGCATGAATATACGATATCTCTTTTAGCTTTAGCGCTCCTTCTAATGCCACAGGGAATGAATTACCTCTCCCCAAATAGAGCGCGTTTCGCGCACCTTTATAGTTTTTCGAAAGTTTTTCAATGTAGGCGCTCGATTCCAGTATGCGCGAGACCTTGTCTGGGATCAACTCCATTTCGGTAATCAACCTTCTGAATTTCGATTCATTCAAGGTTCCTTTCTTTCTGGCAATGGTCAAGGCCATTAATGTGAGCACCGTCACTTGTGCGGTGAAGGCCTTTGTGGAGGCAACGCCAATTTCAGGACCCGCATGGGTATAAGAGCCAGCGTGCGTAATACGGGAAATCGAAGAACCCACAACATTACAAATACCAAGTATTATAGCCCCCTTTGACTTCGCCAATTCAAGCGCAGCCAACGTATCTGCTGTTTCTCCGGATTGTGAAATAGCTATTACAATATCACCCTCTTCAATAATTGGATTGCGGTAACGAAATTCTGATGCATATTCTACCTCTACGGGAGTGCGCGTTAAATCTTCAAATAAATATTCTCCAACAAGCGCTGCATGCCATGATGTTCCGCAAGCTACCATGATGATACGGTTAGCATTGGCCAACTGCTGTTCATAATCTTTTATTCCACCGAGGCCAACCCATCCTTTATCCACATTCAGTCTTCCACGAAAACAATCTTTAATAGAGCGAGGTTGTTCGTGTATTTCTTTCAGCATGAAATGTTCATAACCTCCTTTTTCCAGTTCTTCCAACTGCAGCTCCAACTCCTGAATATAAGGTGTCTTTTCCTGGTTCTGGATATTGTATAACCGTAGTCCTTTATTTCTATCGACGATCGCAATTTCTTCATCATCGAGATAAACAACCTCATTTGTATATTCTACAATCGGAGTGGCATCAGAAGCGAGGTAATAATCGCCTTTTTTACCAATACCTACGACGAGCGGACTACTTTTACGAGCAGCGATAAGCTGATCTGGATTAGATTGGTCCATCACCACAATCGCGTATGCTCCAATAACATTGCTCAGTGCCAGACGCACTGCTTCGGCAGTAGTTACCTCCTCGTTCTTCTTTATATCTTCAATGAGGTGAATAAGTACCTCAGTATCTGTTTCACTTTTAAATTCGTGCCCTCTGGATAGCAGACCTTCCTTCAAGGTATCATAATTCTCAATAATGCCGTTGTGAATAAGGGCAATTTCGCCATCTCCTGAAACATGCGGGTGAGCATTAATATCATTTGGAGGACCATGCGTCGCCCAACGTGTATGACCAATACCAATTGTACCTTCAACATCTTTATTTTCTGTAAAGGTCTCCAGTTCTGCCACCTTTCCTTTCTGCTTATAATTATTCAATTGCCGATCATTAATCACAGCAATACCGGCACTATCATAACCGCGGTATTCTAATCTTTTTAGTCCTTTCAATACGATCGGAAAGGCTTGTTGATCACCAATATATGCTACAATTCCACACATAATATTCTCAATTAATGCTTCTTATTTATTAGAGTTCAGTATATACCACGTTTAATCGGGGAGCCTTTTTATTCATGGTATTAGGTCCGTTAAAAACAATGCGCTCCACCGATGTATTGAATAATCGAGGAGAGATAAATATTCCATTGTTTTGAATATCTTCGCTCAAGACATTTTGAACGTAATTTCTCAAATTAAAGCGATAAGAGCTTGTCGATGGATTGAACGGCACGGGCTCACCACCAGTATTGACCACAAATTTCCTTGGATCGTCGTTAAAGATTTGAGAAGTCGCAAATACCTCAGCACTGGGATAAAAATCTCCCTGTGGATAATAACTAACAGGAAGATCTAAATAAGCCTCGTGAATAATGATGTCTTTCGGTAAATCATTCAATGAAGGAAAATCAATCTTTGCACGTGCCACAAATGCCTGAGCGTAAAACTCATTTTGACCCAGAGCAGTATCATTTAACACTTGTTCGAAGTCTGATCCTGACGGATTAAAGTCCACATGATTAAAATTCACAGCGTCGCTGTTGATAAGAAAATCGAATTCGAATTGCTCACCATCTTGCGTATAGTAAACCGTCAGCTTTGATGAAGGGTTTGTTGCATTCAGGTAAAACACCGAGCCATCGCCTGGCGAGAACATACTGTTGTTGACCCGCACATGAAGACCAGGAAAATTCGATGTAAATGCCGTATTGTCTTCTGCACTTTCGGCCCAGTTCAGTAAATCCCTCGCAAACAGTGTATCAATCGGTAAGCGCAACTGTGGATTAACTGTGTCTGATCCAACGATTGTTTGCGTTTGTGGTGAAGGTGTGATTAATTGTTGATTATTGTTTGTAGGAATAAGCTGCTGACCATTGTAGGTAACTGTTGAAGTGTTCGTATAAGAAGAGTCGGCAGAAAGTTGTTGATTCAGTGCATATACTTCAAACTGATGTTCGCGAATAGGTCCGTAGTAACCGCCGTACTCAAAAGCGAGAACACATGAATCGATTGCCAGCGTATTCAAATTCCCAAAGTCTGGAGAGAATCCCGACAATAATAACTGCGTATAAAAATTAGCTTCCACTTCTCCAAAAGAAGGATCATTATAACTCCCGATAAGGTTATAACGTGGATTTTTCGCAACGACAGTATCCTCAGCAACGGAATACGTGAACAGATCAAAGGTATCCACACCTCCTGAATTCATCTCACTTCCATTGGGAAGCGCATTCTGACCAAGGGGATTGCCGTCTTTTTTACAGCCGATGAGGCCTCCGAATAAAACAAAAAAAGCAGCGGAAAGCAATCCTACTTTCCGCCACTTATTCACTTCAATCTGTTGTCTTCTTATCATTGTATAATAGCTTCTTCTTCAATTACCTTATCGAAGAATTCGCTCATTTCCTTCGGCTGCATTTCCTCTGGATTAAACTCCATTTTCAGCCCCGAACAGTTTTCATAAGCTTCCTTCAACGATGTATTTACGTCTTTACTTCCGAGTACTACCCCGTCTGAATATTTCATTGCAGCGGAATTCAAACTCGTAAAGTCACCAGACTTAATGGATTCTATAATCTCTTCTTTGAATCCCTCAAACTTAAGTTTCTCAGAAAACTTGTTGTCCCAATTTTTGTTAAAGTCATTGCCATAAACGGAATAAACGACTTTAGTATCCGAAAAATGAGGGTCATTATTGTAAATATCCTTAATGTACATTGGCATCAACGAAGTCATCCAACCATGGCAATGAATCACATCAGGCTTCCAACCTAACTTCTTCACCGTCTCCAGGACGCCACGACAGAAAAACATAGAACGCTCGTCATTGTCTTCAAACTCATCCCCGTTGTTATCATGAAGAACGGCTTTTCGCTTGAAATAATCTTCGTTATCGATAAAGTATACCTGCATGCGCGCAGTTGGAATAGACGCCACTTTAATGATTAACGGATGATCCATATCATCAATAATCAAGTTCATGCCCGAGAGTCGGATGACTTCATGCAGTTGATGACGGCGCTCGTTGATGACACCGAAACGCGGCATAAATACTCGAATTTCTTTACCACTCTCCTGCACACCTTGCGGCAGTTTACGAGCGACAGTTGAAATTTCAGATTTTGGTAAAAACGGTGTTATTTCTTGCGAAACGAAAAGAATTCTCTTTTTCTCCATGAAAAATATTTTGATAAAACGTTTACAAAAATATAAAAAAAAATTCGGAAATTCATTATAAAAGAATAGATTTGCTGCTTTTCGAAAAATCTCAAACAATTTACATTGAAGCAATTTACTAGCGTTTCAAACCTTCAACAGCATTTAAACACACTTCGTGATCAAGGTCTGGTGATTGGATTTGTTCCGACAATGGGAGCTTTACACGGCGGTCATCTGGCTCTCGTCGAATCTGCTCAAAAAAACTGTGATGTTGTGGTCGTTACCATATTTGTAAATCCCACGCAATTCAACAATGAAGGAGATCTCTCCAACTATCCAAAACGAACATCTGAAGACCTCGACCTACTGCAAAGTGCCAACTGCGATATTGTTTTTATGCCCTCCAGCGAAGAGGTCTACCCAAAAGACAAGCCCAAATTTACTATTGATCTGGGAAAAATTGCTACTGTTATGGAGGGTACTCACCGGCCTGGTCACTTCCAGGGAGTTGTCAATGTTGTCGCTCGCTTTTTTGAAATTATTCAGCCCCACTCTGCCTATTTTGGACAAAAAGATTTTCAGCAGGTTGCCGTGGTAGAAAAACTAGCAAACGATCTGGAATTTGATGTTTCGATTGTTCCAGTGCCTACTAAGCGCCTATCGAACGGGCTCGCTATGAGCAGCAGAAATTACCGACTAACCGATGCGGATAAAGAAAATGCTTCCATCATTTATAAAACGCTTTTGAAAGGTCGCGAATGGGCAGATAAATACTCCCCCGCCGTAACCCGTCAGCGAATGGAAGAGTACTTTAATACGGGAAAATTGGAACTCGAATATTTGCGGATCGTTCATCCCCAGAGTATGGAAGAACTACAACATTATTGGGTGGATGGTGCAATTGCAGGAATTGCAGCTTATTGTGGAGAAGTGCGTCTTATTGACAACATGAAACTTAGTTAAGTTGAACGAAATGGTGCGATCACTTGTTGATCGCTAAAAACAAGGATATATGTTTACAGGAATTATCGAAGTACTCGGCGTTATCCAACAAATAAAGCCAGAAGGTAGCAATATTCATTTCACGATATCTGCTCCCTTTACTCAGGAATTGCAAGTTGACCAAAGTATAGCACACAACGGCATATGTCTCACAGTAGTTTCTATAAATGACAATGAATATACCGTAACTGCGATTGAAGAAACGCTTAATAAGACAGCCATGAAGTCATGGAACGTGGGAGATGCCGTAAATTTAGAACGATGTATGCCCGCGGACGGCAGGTTTGACGGTCACATTGTTCAGGGGCATATAGATACAATAGGCACGTGCAGTGCTATAGAGGAGCGTAATGGAAGTTGGGTTTTTGAATTTAATTACACTTCCAACGATTTAACTGTTGAAAAAGGTTCTATCACCGTGAACGGTACTAGCCTAACTGTTGTCGATTCAAAAGACGACAACTTCAGCGTTCATGTGATTCCTTACACCTATGAGCACACGGTTTTTCATCAGCTCAAGGTAGGTGATCCAGTCAATCTGGAATTTGATATTATCGGTAAATACGTTTCGGCTCTACTCGATAAACGATAACTAATCGTCTATCCAATCACGTTTAAGTCGGCGTTCAGCTTTGCGCATAAGTTTTTTAAGAACAGCATCCCTTGAGCCAACTGTTCCAGTTTTAATCAACTCATAATGCACCGGTTCTAAATCACGATAAAACGTAAACGTAAATGTTACCGAAGTAGCGCTTTCCCTATACAATGGAAACAAGTGTCCTGCTTCTATTTCCTCTTCAAAAGAACGCAACTCTTCAGAAGGTCGAAACCGTTTATCATAGCCTCGTACAGAAATCAGAAGGTAGGTGTCAATACCCTCCGACTTTAATTTGTTTTGAAGACTATCTGTCAATAATACAGTGGGATCTCCTCCTTGTTTTAAGACATTCAATGAAGCTTTAGTTTCAATACCGTAGCGATTGAAAAGCTCCAAAAAGGCTACTTCCATGGAATAGCGATCTTTAACCTTATCTTGCTGCGCAATCACGAGCACATTTTCGAGCTGTAACTCTTCATCTTGACTCCAGGCATGCTGGAAGATCAACATACTCAATAAAAACACTATTAATACTCTCATACTTTTCATTTCATTTAAAACACTTCACGTGCAATTTGTTTCACCTCTGTCGAATCCGACATGGTATAATAATGGATACATGGAACGCCTGCCGCTTTCAGCTCTTTCGATTGTTCGGTACCCCAACGCATTCCCACAGCTTTCACTTCTTCATCCGTCTTACATTTCAGCAATTCTCGAGACAATTCATCGGGAAAATCAATGTGGAAAAACTTGGGCAAAAACGAGATGTGTCTCATCTTCGTAATTGGTTTTATTCCGGGTATAATCGGTATATCAATTCCATTTTCACGACATTTTTCTACAAAATGAAAGAACTTTTTATTGTCAAAAAACAGTTGTGTTACAATATAATCGGCGCCTTCATCCACTTTTTTCTTCAAGTAGTGCAAATCTGTTGCCATATTCATCGATTCGAAATGTTTCTCTGGATACCCAGCGGCACCAATGCAAAAATCCGTAGGTTCAAGTTCTATTTCATCCAGGGAATAATGACCTTTATTCATGGCCGCAATCTGTTCGATAAGCTCAACAGCATATTTATGACCATTTTTCGTACGTCGAAAGGTAGATTCTGTTTTAATCGGATCTCCTCGTAAAGCGAGCACATTATCAATTCCCAAAAACTGTAAATCAATCAGCGCATTCTCCGTTTCATCTTTACTAAATCCACCACAAATTAAATGTGGAACAGCATCTACATGATACTTATTCATAATAGCAGCGCAAATACCAACCGTTCCAGGTCTTTTCCGAATAGCTACCTTTTCGAGTAGTCCGCGATCCCGTTCACGATAAATATACTCTTCGCGATGGTACGTCACGTTCACAAATTTAGGCTTAAACTCCATCAATGGATCGATTCCTTTATAGATCGATTCAATACTCTTCCCTTTCAATGGAGGTAGAATTTCGAAAGAAAATAAGGTGTCGTTGGCAGCATTAATGTGATCAACTACTTTCATGGTACATTGCCTTTTAGCGCAAAATTAACAGGAAAATAGGAACACCACTTATTCAGTTAACGTTTTCTATTCTGTTTGATCCATTTGACTAATCATTACCGCTGCAATTTTCAAATCAAAAGGAGTCGTGATTTTAATGTTTTCTTCGTTTCCATCAACGAGTACGACGTTAGCACCCGATTTTTCGACCAGTGTCGCATCATCGGTAATCGCAGCGGAGAAAGGAAGCTCATAGGCTGATTCTATAATATCCCGCTGAAATCCCTGCGGCGTTTGTACTTCCCAAAAATCACTTCTTGGGATTGCGGTATTATCGTATTGACCTCCCCTCCGCATTGAGTGTTTGATTTTTAAGACCGGAGCAACAGCCTTGGATGTTTGGAGCATATCTATAACACCACCAATCGTTTTGTGATTCACAAAGGGTCGTACACCATCATGCACAAGTACAACGTCTCCCGTAACATATCCTAAAGCATTTTTTATAGAATCATATCGTTCTACACCTCCTTGAATAATTTGATGTGGAACCACAAACCCACTGCGTTCACACTCCTCTTCCCAGTAACTAATCCAATCGTGAGGTAAGGTCAAAAGAATCTGTGAGGTTTGATCAAATTGGTAAAAACACTCGATCGTACGCTGAAGAATCGTTCGATCACCTAAATGTATAAATTGCTTGGGTTTGTTGGCATTCATGCGTTTACCAATACCTCCCGCAGTGATAATTATAGAAATACTCATGGTGTAAAAATAAAGAAAAGCCGTCCGAATAACGGACGACTTTACAAATTTTATCTATTTCAATCCAGTCCTAAATAATCAACATAGCATCACCGTAAGAGAAGAAACGATATTTCTCTTTAACCGCTTCTTCGTAGGCACGCTTCATCAAATCATGTCCCATAAAAGCAGAAACCATCATTAACAAAGTAGAAGATGGTGTATGAAAGTTCGTGATCATTGAATCAGCAATACTGAATTCATAAGGTGGAAAAATAAATTTATTGGTCCAACCATCGTAAGATTTCAACATACCATCCGTAGAAACAGATGTTTCTACAGAGCGCATTGATGTTGTTCCTATCGCACACACCCTTCGTTTTTTCTCTTTCGCTTCATTGACAACATCAGCCGCTTTTTGTGGAATTATGGTCTGCTCTGAGTCCATTTTATGCTTCGTCAAATCTTCTACTTCTACAGCCCGAAAAGTACCTAAACCAACATGAAGCGTAATTTCAGCAAAATTCACACCTTTTATTTCCAACCGTTTTAGTAGTTGTTTAGAAAAGTGCATGCCTGCAGTAGGTGCTGCCACGGCTCCTTCTTCTTTAGCATAGATCGTTTGATAACGTCTTTCATCCTGATCTTCTACATCCCGCTTGATATATTTAGGAAGAGGCGTTTCTCCTAATTCCGTGATTTTATCTTTGAATTCATCGTATGTACCATCATAAAGAAAGCGCAAAGTCCGGCCACGAGAAGTTGTATTGTCTATCACCTCGGCCACTAAAGACTCATCATCTCCGAAATACAGTTTATTTCCTATACGGATTTTTCTTGCAGGATCTACTAAAACATCCCATAGTAAAGAGTCTCTGTTCAACTCCCGGAGCAAAAACACTTCGATTTTAGCACCCGTTTTCTCTTTATTACCGTACATCCGCGCGGGAAACACTTTCGTATTATTTCTGATCATTACGTCACCCTCATCGAAATAATCAATGATGTCTTTAAACATTTTATGTTCAATCTCACCAGTTTCACGGTGAACAACCATCATACGCGATTCATCGCGATTATCGACTGGATATTTTGCAATGAGTTCTTCGGGTAATTCGAAATCGAACTCGGAAAGTTTCATTTTATTCAAAGCGTACCGTTTTTTTGAGGGCAACAAATGTAAAAAATTAATCCGTCTTTGCCGCACTTATGCATCTCTAATCTCAAAAAGAATTCTGCTCAACGTTTTAACTGAATTACAATCTTTAATGTGGCTTCTTTATCAATGATTGTTTCTACCTTTTTTTTCACTTCCTGAAGCTCGGTTTCCGTAGGATATTCGTCTACTGTCATATCGAGAGCAATCACAGTTGGATCATTACTTTCTAACCTCACGTGCTCAATAAACACATCATTTATCGCTCTGTAATTGAGCGACTGAATAATTCGATTTTCTTCCACCACTTTAAAAAAACCATAACCCAAAGGGATACTTATAGACAGCACTACAAATGAAGAAATCAACAATCCTTTTTTGGCTAGCTTAAAGGGGCTATAGCCTGTAAACAAGAATGTCAATGCAGCTGCAAGGACCATACCTGTGAGGTTTGTAAGTAGCAGCAGGAATGCACCAAAGAACACCGACCATTCCCCCCATGCCAAACCAATGCCAGATACAGCTAAAGGCGGAACAAGGGCGACAGCTATCGCGACCCCTGCTAGTGTTTTAGCAATGCTCTCTTTCGAATAAGCATAAGCTCCAGCAGCACCGGAAATAACAGCAATTCCTAAATCTATAATGTTAGGTTTGATACGGGAAGTCACTTCTGTGTTCATATCGTTGATGGGCGTAATGAATGTTAAAATAATCGCAAAAGTATACCCCACCAGTACACCAACAAGAACCGTAATTAAGCTGTTTTTTATCAACTGACGATCTTGTCTCAAAACGCCCATAGCTAAAGATATAATCGGAGCCATTAACGGAGCTAGTATCATGGCCCCAATAATGACCGGAGATGAATTTGCAAAAACCCCAAACGTGGCTAAAATCGTTGACAATGTCATTAATACAACATAATTCTGGCTGGGACGCGCATTCTCTCTCAGTTGAGTAAACAACTCTTTATATTCATCCGTAGAAGCATGCGAAATAAAAGGAAGTCTTTTCCGCACCATTTCTTTTCTTAGAGCACCTGTTGGCAAGTGTTTTGACTGAAATACTTTTCCGCCGGAATTTTCTTTTCCTTTTTCTATGTTACGTGTAGCATCTGAAGGTATTTGAAGAAATTGCCCTCGGAAATCCAGGTTCATCTCTTGTGTCGTGATCACACGACCGTCTAGTGAAAACCGAAATAACTGGTCTGCTGAGATACGCAATGATTCGACCTTAAACTTGCTTAAAAAAGTAAATTTCCTGTCTTTTTCACCTTGTCCAAGCAAAAGCTTAATCACATAGGCCTTTAGTAATTCAAGTATACTTCTGGGAGCGAAAACAAAAGTGTGAAACAAACCATTATTGATCGTATGATCTTCAGAAAGTATACGCGAAACCAGATTATTTTGAGCATGTTGAACGATAAGCACATCCGTTGCGCATGTGTCAATGGCATCTTTATCTTCAAAAGTGAGTGTCAAAGGAACAGCCTTTACGTCGCGGAGTTTTCGTACAAAACGGAAAAACCGCCTCATTTTTGACCGCAGTGACTTCGAAGGGTTTTTCATGGTGACGAGCGTCGATATGTCGCCGATGACAGCATAATTGAGCACAGGCTCTTCATTACAAAAGAGTAAATCTGTCTCCAAGCATTCCTGAGCTTCTGTTAGTTCAATAAATGCACTTTTTACATCTTTATTAACCTGAAAACCAGATATTACGTTCTCCGCTTTGGGGTGAGGAAGAAAACCTAATTTGAGATTTGTTTCCTTTTGTTTATACAGCAAGTCTTTGACCTGCTCGTCCGACAAATAACAAAGCACATTTTGATCCTTCGCATGTTCAGCAAGGATAAATTGATCGTAAAACTGAACTTGACCGACCGATTCTTCCAGGAATTCACGTAACGTTTCCTTCAACTCTAAGTACGCTGATTGGTCTACAACTAGTATTCTATTTTCTTTTGATTCATCCATGGTCACCCATCAAGATGATATTTCTTCAATTTCAGTTGTTTCAATAATTGAAAGCCAATCTTCTATTGTTTTGGCATCTTCTATACTAAAGTCACCTGAAACCGTTCGTCGCAAAGCCACAAGCGTTCCACCAACGCCTAAATGTTTCCCGAAATCATGTGCCAACGAGCGCAAATAAGTCCCTTTCGAACATTTAACACGGAAATCCACTTCGGGAAAACGATCGGTATTGATTTCGAACGCGTGTATATGAATTGTATTGGATTTTAACGCAACGGCCTTACCCTGGCGAGCTGAAGTATAGGCGCGCTTTCCATTTACTTTCTTGGCCGAAAATGCGGGTGGGGTTTGTTGTTGTTCACCCAAAAAATGATCAACGGACTGATGTATTTGTTGCTCCGTCAATGCATCAGTCGAACTTTCGGTATCAAATTCGGTTTCCAGATCATAACTCGGCGTGGTCTTGCCCAGCAATATTGTGCCGGTGTATGTTTTGTCATCACCCGTTAGTTGTTGGCTGACTTTTGTTTTTTTGCCTGTACAGATCAGCAATAACCCCGTAGCTAAAGGGTCCAGCGTGCCAGCGTGTCCCACTTTAAACCGTTTAATGCCGTACTTTTTCTTCAGCTTCCAGCGCAGCTTGTTAACAACGTCAAACGATGTCCAGTGCAAGGGTTTATCCACGCACAGAATCTCACCTTGACGAAAATTATGATCATTGTTCTCCATCCTGAGAAGATGTTTTCAATGCTTTTGGCTTTTTCATGATACTGTAAATGATTATTGCGTAACCAAGCAAAATCAAGATGGGTGAAACCGTAATGCGCATGGTGGAAAATAATGCTGAAGCATTAAAGTCTTCCGGGTTTTCCGCAGCACCTCCAATCATAAATAAGAAACCAATTACGTTAAGCAAAACACCTACAATCAAGTATATGTAATTCGATCGATTAAAGATAAACTTATTATCTCTGTTATTGGATTTTGCATTCGTTGCAGATTTTTTGCTTTTTCCGTTGGTAGGGGAATCCAATGTATCTCCGTATTTTTTACCTTTTGCCATAATTCTTTATTCTTTTAGTATAAACTATCCAATTTCTTGCGCAAATATCTGTTTAGTGCAAACAACGTCGAAAAGAAGCTGATAAAAACACCTATTACGATCAGCGAAGCAAACAGCAGCAAAAATGTTTCAAGGTCGTAGGTGTTAGTTATTAATGACATGTAATTTCTCAGCGCATAAAACACAGCCAACAACAGTGCCGTTCCAATAATTGCAGATAAAAAGCCTTGGGCTACTGCATTCATCAAAAACGGTTTGCGAATAAACCCACCCTTCGCTCCAACAAGCTGCATTGTTTTAATCGTAAAGCGCTTCGAATAAAGGGCCAGGCGGATCGTATTATTGATCATAGCAAACGCGATAATTGTCAACAGAACAGCTATAGCCACAAATAAGTAAACCCATTGTAAAAACCCTAAATTCACTTGTTCAATACGGTTTTCGTCGTAGTTGACTTCATCAACACTGTCCCCATACTCCGTAAGGATTTTTTGTCGCAAAGCCTCCAAACGCTCTTTATTCACTTGACTACTAAATGGATGAAACGATACTGATGGTGGAAACGGGCTCGCGCCATTGTAAATAGATTTGATTTCGTTCGCCGCCTCGTCATTAGGTTGAAAAACCTCTAGAGCGCGCTCGGAAGAAACAAACCACACCGATTTGATTTCGGACCAATCCTTTAGCTCCTGCTCTATCAGCTTGATGTCAGAATCATTGAGCGAAGGATTAAAAAACAAATCAATTTCAATATCCTCTTTAGCAGATTGCTGCATATTTTCTAAACCGAAATAAGCCCCTATGACTAAGCCGAGCATAAAAAGTACCAGCGAAATTCCAACAATTACAGATAAATATCCAGACTGCAACCCCCTTCTGCCATGTTTGTCAACTCCCTTTTTCATCAGTTTACGAATTTAGAAAGAATTTTTCACAACAAAGCGAAAAGATTTCAAGTAAGCCGTTTTTTTGATGGAATTACTACACGGACTTAGCAAAAAGGGCTTCAGCTTCAAAGGTCGTGTTACATTTAAGCATATTAATTTGAATTTTCCGCCATTCTATAGTTACCATGGTAAACAAAATGCTATATTTGTTGAAAACATTAAAATAATTAGAACGACATGAAAAAAACGATTTATGCAGCCTTTGTATTTGCAGCATTAGGATTAACTGCTTGTAAAGGAGATTCAGAAAAAACTGAAGAAAAAGACAACAAGAAAACAGAACAGAAAGCTGACAAAAAAGAAAGCAAGGTAAAGAAATACGGACTTGTAGCTGACGAAAGTAAAATCGGATGGACAGGTACCTGGATCAAACCAGCCGAAGAAGGCAATAAAATGGTTGAAGACAAAAACCACATGGGGACGGTGCAACTTGCAGATGGCATGATCACTAAGGATGGTGATAATGTTTCAGGGAAATTCGTTGTTGACCTCACAACCATTAGTAATTCTGATCTAGAAGGAAAAGAAAAAGAAAAATTTGTAGGTCATATGAAAAGTCCTGATTTCTTTAATGTAAAAGAATATGCTAAGGCCGACGTGAAGTTGAAAAACATCAAAGACGGTTCTGCTGACATTGCTATTCATATTATGGATAAGAAGTTAGAAGCAACTGTTCCGGTTATGACTGTAACTAAAGGTGACAAAATGATGCTAGAAGGTGATTTTAGTATCGATATGAGTCCGCTTAACTTCAAAATGATGTCTCCTAACCCTAAGAAACCAGAGGAAGGACACATTGACCCAACTGTAGACTTTAAATTGAAAGCGACGTTAAAAGCTAAATAAGAATTAACGCCTTATATTTTTATACAGGTCGTGTGCTATGAGTATACGACCTTTTTTTCGTTACAATTCAGAAATAAGCTGCTTTTTTTTGTTTGAATTGCGTTCTATTCATTAGTTTTAATTTCTAAAAATCATCCTTTATGAAAACAACTTCAATTATTGTTGGTGTCGTTATTATTGCAATAACAGCTTTACGATTTCAAACCAATTTTACAACCAATAATGTAAATCCTACAACCTACGAACTCTCCATTGAAGAAAGTAAATTGCGCTGGACTGGATCCTGGATCTCCCCTATTAAAGAAGGTGAGAAAGTCCATAAGCACAAGCAGTCGACAAGATATCCCAATATGAAAATCGACAAACAACACGTTGGAACAGTCAAACTAACTGAAGGAGTTGTTCAACAACACAACAAAGATGATCGTGATATTTCTGGTCAATTTACGGTAGATTTGACGACAATCAACAATACAGATCTCAAAGACAAAATGAAGGATCGACTCGAAGGCCACCTAAAGAGTCCAGAATTTTTAGACGTGAGTCAATATGCTCAGGCAAAAGTAACCATCCAAAATGTCCAACCAGATTCTGCTCAACTATCAATTAATGTTATGGATGTACAGCTCGAACAAACAATACCGTTAGTAACGTTTGTACAAGACAACAAAATGATGCTTCGCGGAGATTTTAGTATTGATATGAGTTCACTGAATTTTGCGCTGGCTACTCCCAACACAGAAAAACCTGAAGAGGGG
>CAJXMN010000061.1 GCA_913056215.1 uncultured Flavobacteriales bacterium
CGTTCGATAATCTTTTTGATGGCAGAAAGTCCAATGCCTTGCCCGCTGAAAAATTCATTTTGATTGATTTGTTGGTATTGTTCAAACACTTTATCTCGGTTTTTCTCGTCGATACCTATGCCGTTATCAGCAATGGTGAACTGTATGTAGTCATTTTGGTGTTCAGCTATAATTTCGATCGCTGGTGGAACTCCTGGTCGGTGGTATTTTAAACTGTTTTCAATGATGTTTTGAAATACCTGGTAGAGCATGATCTTGTCACCTTTAACCTTTGGGAGGTCGTTATAAATTATGGTGGCTGAAGTATGTTCAATATTTTCCCGTAGATTTATTTCTACGTCCTGCATGATTTTCGTGATATTGACAGGTTTTTTAGGGTTTTTACTGTGCGAAATCTTCGAAAATAGAAGTGTTTTATCGATTTTTACAAATAATTGTTTCGTACTTCGCTCGATGATATCCAAATACTCCTTGTTTTGTGGAGTGATTTGATCACTAAATTTTTTTTTGAACCTTCCGATTAAGCTGGAAATTGTGCGTAAAGGACTTTTTAAATCGTGAGAGGCAACGGCTGCAAATTGTTCAAGTTGTTCGTTAGATTGTTTGAGCTTGTTGCGCTCATACTCGAGGGTGTGGTTCAACGATTTTAATTCTTCCACCTTTTCGTCAATCTTTTTATTGTATGCGTTAATGAGCGTATACAAGATAAGTGCGGTCATGAGCACATAAAAAATCCCCTTTATGATTTGAAATAAATTTTGCGTATAAATTTCAAAATCACTGAATAAGTAATAGGCAATTTTATCACTGAGGACAATCCACAGTACGCCGATCAAAATATAGATGAGGGTGATTTTCAGCGCAGATTTCAAGATACTTAGTGTTTAATTAATTAAATCAAATGTAGAGAAAAGTTGGCGTTTATAACGAAGTTTAATTAAAATCATGCACTAAGTTATTAACAAGGTGTTGAATACCAGTGTAGTCAATCAATTTTTTGATCGATTTCTGCGGCATTTTTCTGAACAATATTTGACGGATGACCAGTTCTTTTCCCATTTCTTCCGCCATGAGAATGGACGACCGCAAATAGGATATCTTTTAAATGAAAGATTACGTTTTGTCATTTAAGAGGACAACCTATTTCGAGTGGAATTGTTTAGATGGTCCTTCTAAAGTAGTGCTTAATAAAAGGAACACGCTTCTTAGCATGAACAGCGTATCGTTTTTTTGTACTAAATTCATTGGTGATACCAATTGCTATTACCTCGGGGCTCTGGTCATACACCTTGAATGAGGTAGGTGAAAAGTCATCCTTATTGGCAAGAGTATTTTACAACACTGAGCTTTTCAAATTGTGAATTAAAAAAATTATTCAAGAACAAAAACGTGTCTAAAACAATCGTAGCAATGCAATTGATTAAGCATGTATACCGGGGCGTGAATGCGTCTTATTCTTATTGAGGGTGATGATTCTTAGGGTTTGAAACTGAAAACGCTCAACATTTATTAACATAATTATGACAAAAAATGTTAAAAATTTGGAATTCTAAAAAATAGAATCCTAAGATTTGTTGAACAGTTTTTTTTTTTTTTTAGACTTGCACAGTTCGATTAACCATAAGGCCTTATGAAAGTATCTATTGAACCACTTAAAGTTGAAGAGATCAACTTTAAACATTAACTAATTTAAATTTAATCGATATGAAAATTAATAGTCGAATTTTATTTGTTTTGTGTACAATTTGTTTCTTTGCTTTTGAAACCAATGCAAAGAAGATTGAAATCTTTAGAAAAGGAAGTGAAGACGGTGTTCATTATGATCGTATTAATGAATCCCATACACTATTCAAAGATAAACTATCCTGTACTCAGCCAGGAAACACAAAGTGTGGATGGAATCAACCGCCTACAATTGGTGGAGAATCAGCCGAAGAAATAGAAGACTGGGTTTTGGAACAAGTTGCAAGTGGAACAAAAAACGGAGATGCAACGTACAATGAAACAGTTTTTCTAAAATGGAGTACCGATGCTGATAGCGGTGCTCTAACAATCGTAATGACTGATGAATTTTAAGTTTTTAAGATCACTCTTGTTGATTGGAGCACTATGCGTGCTCCAATCTTCAATTTGTCAGAGAAATTTTGGTGTTGATTTTTCGGAAAAAATTGTTCTGGATAGCCTAAATTATAACGGGCATACAGCTACACATTACTGCCTTAGAGGAGATCAAGTGTATTATGTATTAAAGGAGCGCAAAAGCCTCAGTATATACGTCAAAAACATAGAAAACGATAGCAGCAGACTTATTCAGCAAATCAATAATATACCTCGTAACAACTTTTTGACAGATTTCGCTGTAAATACTTCTTTAGATGTTGTCTATTATTTATTCAATGATGGAGTAGTCAAACTACCTGTGAATCAGCATGAAAATGAATTTTCTAATATAGATTATCTTTATGAAACTCAATTTGTTAATTACAATTTAGATGTCTATAAGAATAAATTGATTATTTCTGGATGTTATAATCGCTACAATGATTCAGATCAACCTACTCATTGCCCATTGAGCGTTGTACATGATGAAGGACGTGTTATTTTGCGACGTGAATTAAAGCATGATGCGGTGGCCTTAACCCATTTTCCATCTTATTTTTTTGCTGTTGATTTTGGTTATGTTGCTTTTACAAAATCCCTCACTAATGAGATTGTTCTATTGAACTTAGATTCAATGATTTTTTCTGTTGTGGGTGATTTAAAACCTCTAAATGACACCATAACAAGGCTTCCTTTTGAAACTAAAATAGGTCCAGAATCTGTTGCAAAAAAAATCATCTTCAAAACAAGAGAGTATACAAAAGACCTCATAAAAATAGAAGGGGTTGTTTTTGTTAACGATTCGACCTTTTGCACGGTTAAAAAAACGGGTGGTACTTCAATTCGGTCAAAAAGATTGATTGATGTTTACAGAAATACGGATGAAAACAACTGGCAACGTATTAAAACAAAAACATTTAAGAATAGGATAATGACAAAACGAAATCACTTATTTCAGTTTCACCTCACGAATAAGGTTCAAGTTGTAGGAAGTAGTAAATGGGCCATTTCTGCGATGGATATACCTGAGGAGATCAATAGTAACTGGAAAATGAAAAGGTATGGAGAAAATATATCAACTGAAGATAACCTAAAACAGGCTGTATATGTGTATAAAGTTCAGCTTTAAGGTTTTATTAGCACTTCTATTAATATACTCATGTTCGAGGAGTAAATATGTCATTTATGATGAAGCTTTGAGTCCAACTATTATCAACTTAGATGATCAAAATGCTAAAACAGTGTTGATTGATTATCTAAGTTGTTCAGATTGTTTGAATGAGATAGTAAATAGTACAAGTGACACAGTTGATTTGAAATTAGTTTTTTTAAGCAGGAAAAATAAATTTACTACAAAGGGGGTTATCAGAAAACATCTTGAATTAAAAAAGAAAGAAAATTGCAACATTTACTTTCAATTTTCAAAGAAAAAGGATTCTTACTCATATAGTTTGTTCAACCGGTTATTTCATAACTACTCCCAACAGGAGTCGCCGGTTATTATTGTGTCAAGTAAATCTGGTGTCACCGCCTATAACTATAATGATTACATTGAAGCGTTTGAAGTTGATTCCGATTACACTATTGAGGAATAACTGAATCATGAATTAAGCTATTGTCACTATTCAAAGAAGCTTACGTTTTGTCATTTAAGTGTACAACCTATTTCGAGTGGAATTGTTTAGATGGTCAAATGCAAGGAGTACTCCTTGCAAATCATTATTTTTGTAAAAATCGTTTTTCATCATGACACTAGAAGAGATACAAAAAGACATTCAGGCTGGAATTCCAGACGCTATTCCTCCCAAAAAAGAATATGATCCATCTGTAAACCACGCGCCCAAGCGGAAGCAAATTCTTTCTAAAGAAGAAGAAAAGTTAGCGTTGCGTAACGCATTGCGCTATTTCCCAAAGGATCAGCACGCTGAATTGATTGAAGATTTCAAACAGGAACTAAAAAATTACGGGCGTATATACATGCATCGGTACCGTCCGGATTATAAATTGCACGCCCGAAATATTAACGAGTTTCCAGGAAAATGTGATCAGGCAAAAGCGATTATGCTAATGATTCACAATAATCTAGATCATGCTGTGGCACAGCATCCGCACGAACTCATCACCTATGGCGGAAATGGTGCCGTTTTTCAAAACTGGGCACAGTATCGGTTGACTATGAAGTATTTGTCTGAAATGACGGAGGAGCAAACACTGGCGATGTATTCTGGACATCCGATGGGGTTATTTCCTTCACATAAAGATGCTCCGCGTGTTGTCGTTACTAACGGAATGATGATTCCGAATTATTCTTCACAAGACGATTGGGAAAAATACAATGCATTAGGGGTAACGCAATATGGTCAAATGACTGCGGGTTCTTACATGTACATTGGGCCACAGGGTATCGTGCATGGAACTACAATTACGGTGCTCAATGCAGGTCGGATGATCGCTAAAGATGGTGAAGGATTAGCAGGTAAATTGTTTGTTACAGCTGGACTTGGAGGGATGTCAGGAGCTCAGCCAAAAGCGGCGAGCATAGCGGGTTGTGTTTCGGTGACGGCAGAGATTAATCCAAAGGCCATTGCGACCAGGCATCATCAAGGCTGGGTGGATGAAGTCATTGAAGACCTCGATGAGTTGGTAACACGTGTTAGAAAAGCCAAGGAAGATAAAGAGGTGGTATCCATTGCTTACCAGGGGAATATTGTGGATGTCTGGGAAAAATTCGATCAGGAGAGTGTCTACATCGATTTGGGATCGGATCAAACTTCATTGCATAATCCCTGGGCAGGAGGGTACTACCCCGTAGGATATACGTTGGAAGCATCCAATGAAATGATGGCCAGTGAACCTGATAAGTTCGAAAAGAAAGTGCAGGAATCGCTGCGGCGCCATGCAACGGCCGTCAATAACCATACAGCGAAAGGAACTTATTTCTTTGACTATGGCAATGCCTTTTTATTAGAGGCCTCTCGTGCGGGAGCAGATATCATGGCTAATAATGGAATTGACTTTAAATACCCGTCCTACGTACAAGATATCATGGGTCCAATGTGTTTTGATTTCGGATTTGGACCGTTCCGATGGGTGTGTGCTTCCAATGATCCTGAAGACCTCCAAAAAACGGATGACATAGCCTGTGCCGTGTTGGAAGAACTGAAAAAAGACAGCCCATCTGAAATTCAGCAACAAATGGATGATAACATTCAGTGGATTCGCGGAGCGCAGGAGAATAAGTTAGTCGTGGGATCTCAGGCGCGAATTTTGTATGCCGATGCATTGGGTAGAATGAAAATTGCTGAGGCTTTTAATAATGCGATCGCAGATGGAAAAATAGGTCCTGTAGTATTAGGAAGAGATCATCACGATGTCTCGGGCACAGATTCACCTTTTAGAGAGACCTCTAATATTTATGATGGTTCTATGTATACCGCAGATATGGCTATTCAAAATGTGATTGGAGACAGTTTTAGAGGAGCTACTTGGGTTTCTATCCACAATGGCGGTGGTGTCGGTTGGGGTGAAGTGATCAACGGTGGATTTGGTATGCTTCTCGACGGTACGAAAGATGCCGACCGCAGACTAAAAATGATGTTGCATTGGGACGTGAATAATGGAATCGCACGACGCAATTGGGCGAGAAATGATCATTCCATATTTGCGATCAAAAGAGCTATGGAAGTAGAGCCCCGATTGAAGGTGACGGTACCGAACTTAGTAGATGACGATCTATTGGAATAATGGATTATGACAGACCACGTTCACGTTTATATATTTCGTGTGCGTGGTTTGCCAATGAATTTATACCATCTTTTTGCGCTTCTTGTTTCGGAAGTAGGTGTTCCCCAAAACACCAGCCAGGATCAATGTCATTCCCGCGATACCGTAGAGTGAAATGACTTCGTCGAACAGGAAGAGTCCAAGAAAGAATGCGTAAATTGAACCGAGGTATTTGAAGGGCGTGATTGTCGCTGTATTATCTGAATGAAGTGCTTTAGTCATTAGTACTTGTGCAAATTGGGTGAAAACGCCCACAATGATTAAAATTACCCATTCGGTAGCATTCGGAACGACATATTCGTTAGCTGTAAGTACAGCCATGACAGGAATGGCGACAATTGGAAAATACATCACAATTGTAATTGGAGCATCAGTGTTGCGACATTTGACTATAGCATTGTACGAAACACCAGCGCACATGGCTGAAAAAATTCCGACAGCGATCCACCATGGATTGATCACGGAAACGGTACTGTCGCTACTCAAGTATTTTGACAAGCCCATGAAAACAATTCCACCAAAGGCGATAGCAAAGAACAACCACTGGATCGGTCTCACGCGTTCTTTGATTAAGAATATCGCGATGATCACGGTAAAAATCGGACTTAAATACTGAACGGTTGTTGCAATAGCAATGGGTAAGTTGTCCAGTGTATAGAAAAATAGCGTTAAGGCCGTCGTTCCAAAAATACCTCTTATGACCAGCCATTTTTTGTTATTTCCCCAGAATGGAATCTTTTTTTGACGAACAATGGCAAAACACATTAAAAATGTAATGATAGATCGGAACAAAATGATCTCTGGGATGGGGTATCTTTGTATATTTGGAACAATAGTTTGTTCGGGCCCCTGTCCAAGTATTTTGACGAATGTGTTGACTACGATGAAACATAGCCCTGACAAGATCATGTATAAAATCCCTCTATTCATGCGGGCAAAGATATAATTAGAAAATAAAAAATGACGAAAACAGCGACAAAGAACAACAAGTTATACCATGGTGAGCGCCTGAACAAATTAAAGGAGGAAAAGCAGTATTATTTGAAACGGTCACGATGGTGGGTCGTATTGCGATTATTGAGTTTTTCTGCCATCCCCGTAACACTATTTTTAGGTTATCCGTTGGGTGGTTATTCAGCTGGATTACTAATTGTGGAACTTCTTATCTTTTTGTGGTTCGTGCGCAAGAGTGCTGAAAATAAAGAACGTCTTCAATTTGTAAAATACTTGATCATCATCAATGAAAACGAACTTGAAGCTTTAGATAATAACTTTAATGCTTTCGGTTCGGGAGAACGTTGGATCAATCAGCAGCATCCTTTTACTTACGATATGGACGTGTTTGGTAAGGATGGTTTTTTTCAAATCCTCAACCGAACGGTTACTGAAAGAGGCGAAAAAACACTGGCTCAGCGATTGTCACGGGGGGTGGATGACTATGAAAAGTCTATAGAAGCTGTTCAAGAGCTTTCCAATAATCCAAATTGGTATCAAGCTTATTTGGCACATGGCATGCAGCAAAAAGAGGGAGTGGAAGACCTGTCTATCGCCAAGTGGTCGAATCAGCAGATTCAGCAAAAGCGCTGGATGAAAGTTCTTTCTTTTGTATTGCCCATCATAGCTATTGGTCTGACCTCGTTGTACTTGCTGGATTTTATCCACGGACTCTATTTTTCAATAGGAGCAGTTTTAGTGCTACTGCCTATTCGTCAGGTGCTTAAACAAACCAACGAGTTGCATCAGTCTTTGTCAAAACTCGGTGAAGGGATTAAAGCGATGCAACATCAACTCGAACATGTAAAGACGATACAGTTTGAAAGTACTCAGTTAAAAGAGTACCAGAAGGAGCTCTTTAATAATGAGCAGAATGCACATCGCTCTATAGAACAACTGAGTCAACTTGTCGAGCACGTTGAATACCGCAATAATATACTCGTGGCTATACTGCTCAATTTCTATATGGCCTGGGATCTCAGAGTTACTATGCGCGCTAGTCGATGGATCGCGGAAAATGCAAAGCATATTCAACATTGGGAGCAATTGATTTTTGAATTTGAAGCTTTGATTAGTGGTGCAAACTATCGTCGAATGTACGCCGATAAAACAACTGCACCTGATCTATTAAGTGCCGATCAAAATGATGTTTCGTTATCAGAGCTTGGGCATCCCATTATTGCTGATGGTAAGCGTGTGACCAACGATTTTACACTTGCTGATGATCATCGTTTCGCTATCATAACCGGACCCAACATGGCGGGGAAAAGTACTTTTTTAAGAAGTGTAGGAGTAAATATTATGATGGCTCAGGCCGGTTTTCATGTGATGGCAGAAAAATTTGTTTTTCCCAACCGGCGACTTTATTCAAGCATGCGAACTGCTGACGATCTCAGCGAAGAAACATCGTATTTTCATGCTGAATTGCTACGCTTGCGTTTTATTATGGATGCGATTGAACGTGGTGAAAAAGTTTTTATCATTTTGGATGAAATTTTGAAAGGAACCAATTCAAAAGATAAAGAAGAGGGATCCCGAAAATTTTTAAAGAAACTGGAAGAAAAAGGAGCTTGCGGTTTAATTGCTACCCACGATTTATCCCTTACCACACTGGCAAAGGAACATCAATCGCTGGTCAACAAGTACTTTGATACCAACATTCAAGGCGATGAAATTTCGTTCGATTATAAGATGCGCGAAGGAGTTGCTCAGAATATGAACGCAAGTTTTTTATTGCGAAAAATGAAGCTGACTGATTAGAAGGATTGTTTGAGAAGACAATAAAGGGATTGTTTTTGTAAGGAAGAACGCATTCATCTGTCAAATTGGCAATAAAAAAGAGTTGGCAAAAAGTTTGAAGTGTTCAAGAGGAAAATATAAATTTATACTCTCGTTGGTTCGGGAAAAAATTAGAAACAAATAAAATAAAGTTATGGCAGTAGAAATCACAGATGCAAACTTCGAAGAAGTTGTTATGAAATCAGATAAACCAGTAGTTGTTGACTTTTGGGCTGAGTGGTGTGGACCATGTCGCATGGTTGGACCAATTATCGACGAAATGAACGACGAATACGATGGTAAAGCAATCATCGGTAAAGTTGATGTTGATGCAAACCCTGGAGTATCGGCAAAATTTGGTGTACGCAACATCCCAACGATTCTTTTTGTAAAAGATGGAGAGGTGGCTGATAAGTCTGTTGGAGCAGTACCAAAAGCACAGTTGGCATCAAAGTTAGACGCACTTTTGTAAAATTGAGATGCTTCAATGGAAAAGGGCTGTTTCGCACGGAGCATCCCTTTTTTATTTGGGTTCACCGCTTGACCAAAAATAGCTAAATCATATTGGAGTTGTAATATTCAGGTTGTCCTGTAACTTCCTCTTTGACCCACTCGGGACGAGTGAATGCTTCCGACTCATGATTTAATTCGATCTCTGCCAATAAAAGTCCCTTTTGAGGAGAAAAAAACTCATCAACTTCCCATGTTTTTCCATCCACTTCGATTTCAAAGCGTACCTTGTCGATGAGACGGTCACAGAAGGTATCGAGCATCTCTTGCGCTTCTGTAGCGGGGATCTCATATTCAAACTCAGCGCGCGTTGCACCTTTAGTTTCACCTTTGATTGTGAGATAACCACAATGGTCTCGGAGTCGAACCCGTACGGTGCGCTCCACTGATTTAAAAATATATCCCTGTATCATCTTGTGTCCTTTTGCTGGACGTACGCGTTTCCATAAAGATGGATCCACCAGGAACTTGCGCTCAATTTCTAATCCCATGCATCCATTTTTTTGATCAAATCAATGAGTCGGTTGGAATACCCTGCTTCGTTATCGTACCAGCCCACAAGTTTTACTAGGTTACCGACCACCGAGGTCAGTTGACTATCAAAAATACAACTGTGTGGATTACCAATGATATCAGATGAGACTAACGGCTCATTAGTATAGGCTAGAATATCCCTTAATTCGTTTTGGCTGGCTTTTTCGAACTGATTATTAATATCCTTAACAGTGGGAGCCTTACCTTTAACAGTGATGGTGAGGTCTGTCAAAGACCCGTCAGGCACTGGAACACGTATACCACATCCTCCCATATGTCCGTCAAGTTCGGGGAATATTTTTGTCAATGCTTTAGCTGCACCAGTTGTTGTCGGAACGATAGATTGAGCAGCAGCTCGCGCTCGCCGCAAATCTTTATGAGGAGCATCGTGGAGCTTTTGGTCGGAGGTGTAACTGTGGACAGTCGTGATGTAGGCACTTTCTATCGAACACAATTCCTTGATAACTTTGACCATGGGAGCAGCCGAATTCGTCGTACAAGACGCATTGGAAATCAACCGGTCTTCTCGTTCAAGGAGCTCGTCATTGACACCAAGTACTACAGATTTAATCGCACCACCCTGACCTGGCGCGCTAATAATTACTTTTTGAGCGCCACCCTCGAAGTGTTTTGAAGCATCTGCTGCAGTTCTGAATAATCCCGTTGATTCTAAGACATAATCAATCCCGTAATCACGCCAAGGGATGTTTTCGGGCGATTCGTGTTGCGTAAAGATGATTTTTTTTCCGTTATCAAAAAGCAAATGATCACCTTCTACACTGAATTCATGCTTGATTTGACGATGTACTGAATCGTATTTGAATAGGTGGGCTAATGTTTGAATATCCGCTAAATCGTTAACAACAGCTACATCGACTGTTTTTTGTTCGAGACTCATACGGGTAAAATACCTCCCTATTCTACCAAATCCATTAACGCCTATTTTTTTCATTGATATCCTTATTTTGATCGTATCAAAGCTAATGTTTTCCGCTCCATAAGGCAAATATTCACTATGATTCTTCATTTTTACGCCTAAAGCTCAACGTCAAATCATTTTTATTCGTATTAAGTGCACCAATTTCATTAATTTCGTTTTTAAGATGAGCCGGTTACTGATATTATTATTTGTTGTGTGTGGAGCCCCAGTTATTGCACAAGATGGGTGGGAATGGTCCCAGGTAAAAGAATTGCCGATTACAACAGGACATAATGCTGTAGCCGCTGTTCAACTAGAAGGTAAAAAGTACATCTATAGTTTCGGTGGTATTGCGGACAGTTTAAAAATAGATGATATCCATCAACGGGTGTTTGCTTACGATGTCATCAACGATTTGTGGAGTGAACGATTTCCTATTGGAGATTCATTGGGTAAGATTGGCGCAGCGGCGAGCACTGTGAATGGTAAGATTTATATTATTGGTGGTCACCATGTAGATGAAGACACAACTGTTATTTGTTCTGATAAAAACCATGTATACAATCCTATTACCGATACTTTTGAGGTGGATGCTGCGGCACTACCGACCCCTGTAACTGATCATGCTCAAGCGGTATGGAGAGACAGTTTGATTTTTAACCTTGGAGGATGGAGCAATGGTATGGCGATCGCGGATGTACAGCTTTTTAATCCCGCTTATAATTCATGGCAGCAAGCAACTTCCGTGGGGACGGATAGTACTGATCGGGTCTTTGGCAGCTCAGCATACATCCTGAAAGACACGATTTATTACATTGGGGGTGTCGGACAGAGCAACCAGGGATTCTTCGAGACCAATGTACTTCGAAAAGGAGTCATTAATCCTGATGATCCAACACAAATTGAATGGCAGAATGATCAAATTATTTCGAATAATGCCTATTTTGGCGCTGTTTGTTCTGGACATGATCAAACTGTTTTTTGCCTTGGAGGAGCAGCAGAAGCGCACGACTTTTCAGGAATGGCCTATGCGGACAGTATCCCAGTTGCACCGAATGCGTCATTGGTGAAATATAAGTCCAGTTCATCGAGTTCAACGACGGTTTTTCCAACAGAGTTCAGTCGAACTGCATGGGGTGGAATCGCGAAATTAGGTGGTGGAAACTGGATGCTGGTAGGAGGAATTGATTCCCTACAACAACCAACTTCAAGTACGTTGTTGTTACATAATCAAGACCTTTCCAATATCAGTCAGAGTAAACAGCCTCCCTTTTTTGAAGTGCTTGACGATGGAGACTTTTATCGGGTGCGTACTGAAAATATTGGTGCTATCGATATTTACAATGTGGCTGGTCAGCGATTATATTCACACGCTAAAAAATTGGCCGATGTATTGATTAATAAGAATGATCTAGAGAATGGAATACTTCTGTTTGTATATGATGACAATACGAATGTGCCGGTGACGGTGAGAAAAATAAACTTGTGAAGTAAAACCGCTCGGGCCAAAAGTCAAAAATTGCCTGGAATTTCGTTACTTTCGTTTAGAATGGATAATTTTTTAAATACTCCTATCGAATATGTCAAGGGCGTTGGCGCTGAGAGAGGCAAAGTGCTGCGCGAAGAAATCGGTTTAGCTACGCGATGGGATTTGTTGAATTATTTTCCCTTTCGCTTTGTTGATCGATCAAAATATAATTCAGTGCGTGAGCTCGCTGGTTTCATTAATGCACCTGTTCAAATCAAAGGAACGATAAGTAGTATGCGTGAAATTGGACACGGCAGGGGTAAACGGTTAACTGCTAAATTTCAAGATGAAACAGGAACCGTCGATTTGGTTTGGTTTCGAGGTGGAAAATGGGTGAAAAACAAATTGAAACCAGGTGTGCTTTTTCGGGTTTATGGCAAGCCTAAACTGTTTGGAAGTACACTGAATATAACGCATCCAGAAATTGTTCCATTTCACCAAGTTGCTCAGGAAAAAGGATTGCAACCCGTATACAACAGCACTGAAAAACTCACAAAAAAAGGATTGAACAGTAAGGGTATTGAGAAGTTGACCTATCCCTTAGCTCACGCCATGCGCGAACACATACCCGAAGTACTTCCCCAGTCGCTGATTGAACAGTACAAATTGGTTTCCAGAGCGAAGGCCTATTTTAACATGCATGTACCATCCAGTGACCAAGCGATCCAGCAGGCCCTGTTTCGCATTAAATTTGAAGAACTGTTCTTTCTGCAATTAGAATTGTTACTAAAGAAAGGGAAGACGAAAACTAAATCCCCAGGTTATGTTTTTGAACGTACTGGGAAATACTTTGATGATTTTTATAAAAATTATATTCCATTTGAACTGACGAGCGCGCAAAAACGTGTTGTTAAGGAAATTCGTGTCGATCTCAAATCGGGTAAGCACATGAATCGGCTTTTACAAGGAGATGTTGGTAGTGGAAAGACCCTCGTGGCGTTATTGAGTATGTTATTCGCTATCGGTAATGATTTCCAGGCGGCGCTGATGGCTCCCACAGAGATTCTGGCGCAACAACACCATGAAACGCTCAGTGAATTACTCGAACCATTAGGACTCCAGGTTGTTTTGTTGACGGGTTCCACTAAAAAGAAAGAACGTGCTGTCATTCACGAGGGTCTGCTGAATGGATCTACATCTATTATTGTCGGAACCCACGCTTTACTGGAGCCCATCGTACAGTTCAAAAATCTTGGATTTGTTGTCATTGATGAACAACATCGATTTGGGGTGGCACAGCGCGCTAAACTCTGGCGCAAAAATAAGCGCCCCCCACATGTGTTAGTGATGACAGCCACACCGATTCCACGCACGTTGGCCATGACATTTTATGGAGATTTAGACGTCTCTACAATTGATGAGTTACCACCCGGAAGAAAACCAGTGACTACCAAACATTTTTATGAAAGCAATCGATTGAAAGCATTTCAACTCATCAGAGAAGAGATTGCAAAAGGTCGTCAGGTGTACATCGTTTATCCCTTGATTGAAGAATCGGAAAAAATGGACTACAACAATTTAATGGAGGGCTACGAAGCGATAACCAAAATGTTTCCGCGACCAACTTATCAGGTGAGTATTGTTCACGGAAAGATGAAACCCGACGACAAGGAATTTGAAATGCAGCAATTCGCGAAAGGCAACACCCAGCTTATGGTCGCCACAACAGTGATTGAGGTGGGTGTCAACGTTCCGAATGCAACTGTTATGATGATAGAGAGCGCTGAAAAGTTTGGTCTTTCTCAATTACATCAATTGAGAGGTCGAGTAGGAAGGGGGGCGGATCAGTCTTTTTGCGTGTTGATGACGGGTAATAAAGTATCAAAAGAGGGAAAAAAACGATTGCAAACGATGGTGGCTACCAACGATGGCTTCAAAATTGCAGAGGTAGACTTGGAAATAAGAGGCCCTGGCGACATTATGGGAACCCAACAGAGTGGTGTATTGAATTTAAAACTTGCAGATTTAGCTAGAGATGGTCAGATCGTAACACTGGCGAGGAATGCTGCAAAACAAATGATGCAAGAGGATCCCACATTTAAAAAGCCGGAGCATCAGATGTTACGCAATGAACTGAAACGAATAATACAATCTAAACCGAATTGGAGTAAAATAGCTTAAAGGAATGATTATGAGAAAAATATGGATAACTGCATTGATGACGCTCCCCTTTTGGATATGGGGGCAAGTTGGAGGCGATCTCAAAAAAGATGGTCGGAAAATGACCACAGATCAATCCTTCGTGCTAAATGATTCGCATGAAGGAAGCATTCTTTTTGAAATTGCAGTTGATGCTAAAGGAGTGATTACTGCCATCAAAGTAGTTGATGATGAGACGTCTGTACAAAGTACTCCTGCTAAAATTAAAGCGACGAATTACGTGAAAAAATTTGAATTTGAGAAAGGGACGTGGTTTCCCAAACATCATCAGGGAACGATACGGTTGTCTTTGGTTCAGAAGCGAAAAGGTGAAGAGTAATAAAAAAAGCCCGCTCCAGAGAGCAGGCCATTTACCATTATGTTGAATTAGTCTTCTTTTTCGTGGGCGTAAATGTGATCCACGCAATCTTTATGTAGATCCAATATGACTTTTCGTTTCATTTTAAGTGTGGGCGTGAGTTCTCCTGATTCTACCGAAAGCTCTTCGGGCAATAATTCAAACTTTTTAATTTGCTCAAATCGCCCAAATAATTCATTGTAAACGTCTACTTCTTGTTGTATACGGTCAATAACTTCTGCATTTTTCACTAAATCGGCGTTTGACGTACCTTCAACTTTGATCCCCTTTCGTTCTGTCCATTCTCGGACAAAATCATAGGCCGGAACAATGAGTGCAGCAGGGTGTTTGTGCCCCTCACCGATCACCATGATCTGTTCGATAAAACGCGATTCTTTAAATTTGTTCTCCATTACCTGTGGGATGATGTATTTCCCGCCAGAAGTTTTGAATATTTCTTTCTTTCGATCAGTGATTTTCAGGAATTTCCCGTCTACAATTTCACCAATATCCCCTGTGTGGAACCAACCGTCCTCTTCGAGTACTTCTTTGGTCTTTTCAGGTTGATTGTAGTAACCCATCATAATGTTGGGGCCCTTGGCTAAAATTTCACCATCTTCCGCTATTTTGACTTCCACTTCTTCAAGTGTCGTTCCTACTGTTCCAAATTTGATGCCCTCCTTGAGACAATTCACTGAAATAACAGGCGAAGTTTCCGTGAGCCCATAACCTTCAAGAATTGGAACTTCAGCAGCCATAAAAATACGCGCTAGACGCGGTTGCAGAGCAGCAGCACCAGAGGCGATCGCTTTGACATTACCCCCCAGCGCTTCCTTCCATTTAGAGAAAATCAGTTTTCGGGCGATTCCCAGTTTAAACTTGTACCAACCCGATTTTCCTTCAAGCTCATATTCTTCCCCGATTTTAACGGCCCAAAAGAACAATGCCTTTTTTAGACCTGAAAGTTCGTCACCTTTAGAAATAATTTTTTCGTAGACTTTTTCAATTAAACGAGGGACAGCAGTAAATATCTCAGGTTGTACCTCGCGAATATTGTCGCCAATTGTGTCTAGACTTTCGGCAAAGTGAATAGAAATTCCCACTTTTATATACAGATAATGCAACATGCGCTCGTACACATGACAAACGGGGAGGAAAGTAAGTGAACTACTCGTATGATCGCCTGGGATACGAGGTACACATCCTTCGACATTGGAGAGGATGTTCTTGTGTGAAAGCATAACGCCTTTCGGATTACCCGTAGTTCCGGAGGTGTAAATCATCGTCGCCAAATCACCGTTTTTGATGTTTTCTTTGCGTTTTTCAACTTCAGCTTGTTGGACTGTGTCGGCGGCTTGAATAATATCTGTCCAGTGATCGGCGCCTTGCACTTCGTCAAAACAGTAAAGCGTTTTGAGTGTGGGAAGTTCGTTCTTGATGCTGTTAATTTTATTGTAGAGTTCTTCATCTCCTGTAACGCAAAGTTTAATATCTGCATCCCCAAATATGTAACGGTAATCCTTCGTAGAAATATTTGGATAAATGGGAACACCAATCGCTCCTACTTGCTGAATGCCGATATCCATAATGTTCCACTCGACGCGGTTACCCGAAACCAAACCTATCTTTTCTCCGGGCTGAATGCCCATCGCAATCAATCCCCGCGAGACTAAGTTAGCTTTTTCAATAAACGAAGCCGTACTCATAGGTTTCCATTTCCCATCGATCTTCGTAGCGAACATTGTGTCCTGAGCATATTTTTCTTGCTGGTAGTAAGGAATGTCAAATAATCGTTCAAGTTTTGCCATGATCTATCTATTTACTCGATAAACTTAATAAAAATTATGTTAGGATGGAAGATACATTAAAAAAGTAAAATGATATGATTCTGTTGATTGGATGCGGAGTATGGATGAATTACCACGCTATGCAGTGCATTTAGCTTAAAGTCTTGGTAAATGATAAATGATCGATTTTTTTTTGTAATTTTAATCATAATTGGATGGGGGTGTAACTTTTACCCTTGTTAAATTGTTTAACTGTTAAACGTGCCCACTTTTTGAATAAGAAAGAATACAATATCGCCGTTGAACGTCATGCCAATAATCTTTTTGGCTACGTTGTAAAATACCTGCGCAATAAGCAGGATGCTCAGGATATTGTACAGGACGTATTCGAAAAATTGTGGAAGAGACGCAAACAAATTCCGCTGGAGAATAGTAAAGCATGGATGTTCCGAACAGGACACAATGCTTTGATTAATTTTTCAACGCGGCATAAGCGAACGGTTTACGGAAATGAACACATGCCAGAAAAAACAGTGGCGGTGGATCGTTCTTTCGAAAATCAGGAAGTTATTGATTTAGCACTTTCGCTGTTGCCTCCGGTACAAAAGAGTATTGTTTTACTCAGGGATCTCGAGGGCTACAATTACGCTGATATTGGCGAAATATTGGAGTTGTCAGAAAGCCAGGTAAAGGTGTATTTGTATCGCGCACGTAAAAAGATTAAAAAACAGTTAAAGAATTTAACGATTATTCAATGAGTAAACCTTCTTTTGAAAATATCGACCGTTGGTTCTTTGAATATACGGAGGGTAATTTGTCTCCTGATCAAATCAAAGAATTCGATGCTTTTCTTGAACTTTACCCTTCATTGAAAGAGGAGCTCGAGATATGGAGCGATGCTAGAATTTCATCCGAACCATTGGAAGAAGGCGATTGGGAATCCTTGAAAAAGCCTGTGGTTCCATTTTTAATACCGCTTGCAGCTTTTATTTTTGGCGTACTTATTATCGGTGCAGCTGCTTATTGGTGGACATTACTACCAGGAGAAAAACGCTATGCTCAAGCTGATTTAGATACAGCGATTATCGGAGTGGAAGACCAAGCTGTTTTTGCAAATAAAGTATTAGCGAATTCCAGTTCCCAGGATGAAAATGATGATGAGGTGTCAAACATTAAAAGTGTGTCGTCCAGGATTACTCAAAAATCCAACAAGGAAGTTTTAACAGCCCGTATTGTACAGGATGACGATGACACTGAGACCGATGCAGATCGCCGTGATCAGTTGTCCAGGGATTATAAAAAGTTCATCGCCGCTGAGGAACATGAGGGTCTGGATGCTCCCCATCACCGCGAACAATTATATCGAAATGCAATTGCTGCAGACCTGCCTGAAATAAGAAGTTATTTAGACCATAAAGTGGAACGTCGCCACAAGGGTATAGAAGATGAGGTGAATTACAGTAAGCGGATTGTAGATCAAACGAATACGTTCAAACGAAAAATATCGAGTTTGATGCGCAAAGTTAAGCGTATGGCAGACCACCCTGTTGCCTTGAAAAATACGAAAAATCAATATTTCCATGTACCCATGATGACAGGTTTTGCAGCTAATGCTGGTATGGTTGGAGCGGCGCGAGGAAATCGTGTTCAAATGACTACTCGGAATCAGTGGGTGGGTGAAGCGAACCAACAGCTTAAAAATACGATTTCATGGGATGGGTATGTTTATGCCCTGCGAGGTGGTCTTGGTGTCGATTTTAATTATAATACCTATCGCGAAAATACAGTTGAAGACTGGCAGGCAGGATTGACTTATTCTCCCAAGTTCTCGTTGAGCAAAAATGTTTCTTTGGAACCGGCGCTTCGCTTTAAAATGGGAGTGAAAAAATTGGATATTCCTGCTCAATCCCTGGGACAATCTATAGAAATGGATCGCAACAATGTGGTCGCAATGTTTGATAATGCTAATCAACCAACAGGAACTGAATTATGGTATCGCGATGTAGGACTGGGGATTATGCTCAACACCAAATGGTTTTATGCGGGATTGAATGTTGATAACGTCGGGGGGCATTACAATAACTATTACTCTGCTCAGCCGCAAGGTGATTTTAGAGCGAACACCAATTTTAAGGCCATTGCAGGTACCGAGTATGAATCCCTAAGTCGGGACATGCGATTAAGCGGTTATGTTTTCTATCAAAACTTTGGAACCCTCAACGAATTATGGGCTGGTGCTAATGCCCAATTCAATTGGTTACAATTCGGTATGGCAGTCAATAATAATGCGGGTATAGCCGGTTCTGCCGGTGTCGCGTTCAATAAGTTGGCCCTTCATTACAATGTCGATTACGTTGAAAGTCAGTTGTTAGCAAAAAAACAACTGTCGCATCAAATTACTTTGCGCGTACTTTTGCCGCCGAGCAGATATGCCGCAAAGTTTTTGAAGATATAAAGAAAAGAGTTTAGCTATGAAAAAAATAATATTGTTTTTAAGTCTTCTTGTTGCTTTCCAGACGGATGCCCAAGACCCGCAATTTTCGCAGTTTTATGCGAATCCAATCTATCTGAATCCCGCCTTCGCTGGTAGTCACGGCTG
>CAJXMN010000062.1 GCA_913056215.1 uncultured Flavobacteriales bacterium
TTCGAAAGGGTCTAGTGCCTCGTAGATGGTGTCAATAATATTATCCCTGCCCTGAGTCGCTAATAACTGAATGATATTATCGTGACGTTCCTGTAATTGCTGCTCAGGGTACAATCGTTCAAATAAATTGTCCAATTGATTCATAGCATCATCGTGTTGCTTTTTTTGATGACGTATCAATTTTTGCTGTATTCCCTGAATTTGTTTTTCAATCCGTGTAATTTCACTTTTTGCATAGTTAGACAAGGCATCATCGACCTCGTTCACGAACGTTTGTATAGATTGTTTTAACTGTTCTTTCGGTTGATGAAGTTTTGAGAAATCAAGATCTTCCTGACTGTTTTTCAGCACGTATTCCCTTTTTACCTCATGAATTCCCTTAAAAAGATCATTTATCGACAGCCCAAGCTTCCTCATTTTTTTGCTGGCTATCTTGTCGATAATTTGTACTGAATTACGTACTTGAATGATCGGATAAATAATATTTACCGCATCAAACACCGGCTTGAGTTGAAGCCAATAAGCCATCTCTCCTCCTCCACCGACATAAGCGATATTCGGAAGAATAACTTCTTGATAAATGGGACGCAAAACAACATTCGGAGAAAATCGATCAGGATACTCCTCTAATTCCTTCAATAAATCTTCTTGCGTAAATTGGCGATTACCTATATTAAAATGATCTTTATCCGGAATAATGCGGTCACGAGTATTTTCTGAGAGGTAGAATAAATTAATCGGTCGCGGTGTTACTTGACCATCAAATCCTTTTTCTGCAAGAGCATTTGTTTGTTGCTTGACGAGTTCTTCTGCGAAAGGTTTGCGAACTTCGCGTTCCATGATAGGAGCAAATTGTTTTTTCAGTCGATGATCATCTGCATTGAGCACAATCAACCCGTAATCTGCAAATAAATCCATAATAAATTTCCGTGTTGCCGATGCCAGACTATCAGATTCCCGGTAATGATTAAGGAGATAACTCCGCATATCATCGTTATTCTGAAATTTGTCTGCAATTGCATCCTTCACCGCTGAAAAATCATTTAAATCGAACCTCCCTACGGCACCACTTTGGGAAGTGGACCACTTAATTGTATCGTTAAAAAGGTGAAAATGATTAATTTCTTCAAAGTCATGGTCTTCAGTAGCCATCCAAAATACTGGAACATAATTGTAATCATTTTGTGACTCATTGAGTGCACGGGTCAACTTAATAACGTGCATGATTTTATAAATCACGTATAAAGGCCCAGAGAAAATATTGAGCTGATGTCCAGTGGTTATCGTAAACGTACGATCCTTTCCGAGCATCTCAACGTTGTTGCCCACCATCTCATTTCTCATAAATGGCTGCATTTGATCTACTACGACATCTTTTAATACCTGTCGCATTTCAGCCGAATAGTTTTCCTGCTTATCTTTTGTTTGTTCGAATATACTTGTTGTTGAAAATGAACGACGAATAAACGATTCCAATGTATCTTGATCATACACCAATGTATTGGCCAACGTACTAAAATACTCACTTTTATTTCTATTTATGGTTGTTCTCTTCATGCTTCTAATTTGACTAATTCTTCAATGACAAAATTACAAGCCTTTTGTTTAAAGCGAAGATAAAACTGAGGAAATCCCCTTACAATGAAATAATGATTATTGTAAAACACATATTCCTTGATTAGATGCTTTTAAAAGCACTGTGTTTTCATTAAATTCGCGAAAAATTTGAAACATGAAAGCAATTATAAAGACCAACAGAGGAAATATGGAGGCACTTTTTTACGAAAAAGATGCCCCGAATACGGTTGATAACTTTGTGAAGTTGGCGAAAGATGGTTTTTATGACGGTTTGACCTGGCATCGCGTATTACCAGATTTCGTGATACAAGGTGGCTGCCCGAAAGGAAATGGAACAGGCGGACCAGGTTATACAATTGATTGTGAGTTGGATGGTCATAACCAGTACCACGATCGCGGAGTGCTCTCAATGGCTCACGCGGGAAGAAATACAGGCGGTTCACAATTTTTTGTTTGTCACGGAAGGAACAATACCGCTCACCTCGATGGCAATCACACATGCTTTGGTAAAGTCGTTGAGGGCATTGATGTCGTCGACAAAATCCGTGTCGGGGATGCCATCGAAAAAATTGAAATTATCGAAGAATAAAAATGATGTCGGACGCACCACAGTGTGCGTCCTTCCCTCCCTTAATAGCTTTTACCTTAACGTCTTAGACTTACACCAATGTATTCCAACACGATTTCTGTAATCATATTGATGTTGAAAACTTTCAGAATAACTCAAAGCGTATAATTGTTGAGGCTTCAAGCAATAAAAGCTCCAATTTTTATTAACAATTTCGAAAAGTAATAAAATTTGTTAATTTTTTTTGGTTATGTTTGAGACATAATTACAAAAAATTAAAACTATGAGTGAAGAAGAAAACAAAGAAACACAAAATGCAGGTGCTCAAGGTGGTGCTCCACAAAGCAATGGAATGGCAACAGCCTCTCTTGTGCTGGGAATTGTTTCTATTGCTTTAGGATGGATCTTGGCAGGAATTATTGGTATTATCACTGGTATTTTGGCCATAATTCTAGCTGTAGTAGCTAAGAAAAAAATTAAACAAAACCCGAACATGGGTGGTAAAGGATCCGCCACTGGTGGATTAGTTACAGGTATAATAGGTACAGTTCTTTACTTAGCCATTTGGATAATCTTTACTGTAATCATCACCTCATCTGTAGATACATTGAAGGAAATTGGCGAGAGTCAAGAAATTCAGGATGCAATGAAAGAAAGTATAGAGAAAGGTCTTGAAGACGCAAACAACAACAAATAAGTTATTTATTTAAATCATTGATATTATGGAAAATGAAAATTTAGACAGCGACCCAACTGAACAAAAAGGAAGACCTCAGTTCCTCACGGTGCTATGTATCCTTACCTTTATTGGGTCAGGTCTGGGTGTTCTCGGAGGATTATTGAGCTTTGCCGGAGTCTCCGCACTCTCGACATTTTCGTCGGCTGCAGGTAGCTCTGTGATCTGGTCCATTCTTGGATTGGTCGCTGCAATTCTCTGTTTGCTTGGAGCTATTCAGATGTGGAACCTAAAAAAGTCTGGGTTTCTCCTTTACTTAGCAGGATCTGCGATATCTGTCATCGTGTCTATTATCAGCACAGTAATGATCACGTCGCAGACGAGTAAATTTTCAGACGCCATTAGAAATTCTGGCGGTCAAATGAATAGTAGTCAAGAACAAGTAGCCGACGCTTTTGCTGGAGCTGCAAGTGGATTTGTATGGGTAGGAACCATTTTTGGTATACTCATCACTACTGCATTTGTCATTATGTACAATGCTAACCGCAAACACTTGATTCATTAATATCAATTGATATATAATTCAATAGTAAAGAGCTGGATTCATGTTCAGCTCTTTTTTTTAAAATTTAATTTTATGGAAAATCTTGACGACAGCGTTGAACAACAAGAGCACGGATTATCAAATCAATCGAAAACGAATCTGCACGAAGCTTCAGGTTGGGCTAAAACGATATCAATTTTAGGCTTTATCGGTGCTGGTTTTATGGTGATTGCATCAATAGGGATGTTTTTTATGCTTCCACTGATGGGACTTATTTATCTCGTTATGGCTGGAGTTTATGTATACGTAAGTCTACTTCTATTTAAACAAGCTAAAGCTGCGAGCAGAAACCAGTTCAATATGGACGAATTCACCGAAAACTATCTGAAATTTTGGAAAGTTACGGTAGTTTTAACCATTATCGGATTTGTACTTGGAATCATTGGAGGTGTAGTCGGAGGAATGGCCGGTAGCGGCATGCGATTTTAAACAAGTTCTCAATTCTAGTACTGTAAAAAAAGGGCCGAGGTCCTTTTTTTTTGTTACAACCACCTAAGATGTTCCTAAAACAAGCTATTTAAAGGTTCTCCTTTGCAGGTGCCCTATTGCTATTTCTTTTAATATTGGTTATCAAATCCATCTTTTTTCGCATCAAAAACTCAAGCAAATATACAATTCGTGAATCTATAGCGTTCATTCGTGCATTTATAACGTCGATTCATCATTTTAGCCTTTTTATTGATCCAATACTACACTACATTCGAATTAATGAAAAAGCGTTTAGCACATACCTGCCTTTTTATTACTGTACTAATTTTCGGTATAGGCTGCTCAAACAGTACAAGTGAAAACGCTGACTCAACAATGTTAGATATTGAAGAAACTCAAAATATACCTGAACCTAGGTCTAAAATGGACCATAAAAAGTCCAACGAGGCGCTTGCCCCTCAAACTTGTTACTACGGTTGCAAGGCAAGCAAATAGTTTTTTGTAGTATAGTTTAGCGCTGAAAAGCCAATGCCACGTGGCATTGGCTTTTCTTTTATATAGAAGTCAATGGTTGATCTCCGATTAAAATACAATCAAGTCGCTCTAGCATTAGCGTGAATTCAGCATATCTTCGCATGTACCTGCTGAATGAAGTATAGTTCAATGAAGATCGTCACAAGACTTAGTCATTCTACTGGAGTTTGGGGGGAGATAATAATATGACGGTTAAGCTTACTTGTCTGCGGATAGGTCTTTGCCATAGTAGCGGTCCAGCACTTCGTACAATTCACGGTGATTTATTTTCAGCAACTTCGGACACTCTTTGTAATATGAAGTTACCACCGCAAAAAATTCAGCCTTATTGGTAGCACCGTATTCTGGGACAGTAGAATCATCATCAGCAATAGCTTCTATTTCTTTCTCCATCAATTGAGTCCATACTTCACGATCATGTTTACCCATTTCCGGAGGAACGCCGTCCAAAGATCCATCTGATTTATCCAGCAAGTGTGCAAATTCATGCACACCTACATTTTTCTTATCGTTATCAATCGCAAAACCTTTTTTCAACTCCGGTAAAGACAATATCATCGTTCGATCCATGATCCCGCCGTGATATACTTTTCCACCAATCATACCGCGTTCGTTCAACTGATTGTCTTCATCAAAATTGGAAGGGTAAACAATGACTTCTTGTAAATCGGCATAATTCCAATAAGGCAGCCCCCAAAAAGCGATAACAGCACTACTGCCAACGTATAAGCAAGTAGATTTATCTGGCATTTCTTTATCTATTTCAGTTATGGTTACATCAGCCAAAAAGATTCCTAATCGATCGCGAAACGTTTTTTGATCATCTTTTTTTAATTTTCGATAGAAAGAGATATGCTCCTTCAACCAGAATTTATCATTTGTGTCAATTTGCACGCGTTCGTTCCGCGGTGCTTTTTTGCGCGCATTGATACGCCATATCCAAAGCGCTGTAACAATCCCGACTACAACCATCACGCCAAGTATTTTGGCGAAATTAAATCCCTTGTAATGCAATATAACTGGGATCGCAGTTAGCAAAACTAGAAATAGCAAAATCCAAGGACCAAATGCATTGAGTTTTTTCATGATTGAAAATAATATGGTTCAACTAAGAAACATAAAAAAAGCCCCCATTGTTTATCAAAAGGGACTCTTCATTGTTAAATATTGGGAGGATTACTTCTTCAATTTTTTCTTCTTTTCTTTTTTGTCCACCCACTTATCATTTTTCAATTCTCCTAGAATACTCACATCTTTGATTCGGCTATAATCTTCTACAGCCATCATCATCTCTTCGCGCGTATCCCGACGTATTTTAATACCTGTCGATTTGGAGCCTTCATTTCGAACTTCTATATAAAAACCATCTTTTAGTTTCGCTGGTTTTGTTGGCGGTCTTCCCATAATTTCTTTTCTTTTAAATTAAACAAATCACTGAACGAGCCAGTTTTCGCCAATATAACGCTTTTCAAGCTGACTTCCTAATTCAAATGAGAAATTTTAAGCTTTTTTAAAAGTTAAAATGGTCAAATTTATCAGAAATGATTTCATCTTTAGTTCAAATTGAGTTGTTTCCGCATTTCGACATTTTTTGGACTATTGAAATTCCAATAATCCGTTTTAAGGATCGATTGAAGACGATAGGTCGATGTTCTTATTTTCCCATCAAAAATGGTGGGATAAGACTCAGTCCAGGAAAGAATTTGATTGTTATTTTGAGGATCCAACTTTAAGCGTACATTCCGCTTCAGTTCAGGAATTTCATAGTTGTAATAAACTATTGAATCCGTGCGATCGATACTTCCGTGCGCTGCGTATGATTGAAATTTCTGATGTGCTGTTCGGAGATAAGTGAGCGAAGGAATAATTTGGAAGTCACCCGCAGGAAGTAGTGTATCACTGATCCGACACAGATTCATAATGTTATCTTCAATTATGGAATAGTCAACACTTTTTTGCTCATCTCCTTCATTTTGAAAATAAGAGAAATGGCGATAGCGAAAACCAGCATCATTATTAATTTGAGCGAATGCCTGTCCACACCAATCCTGACTACTGAATGTCACCTTCATTGGATAAACTGGACTGAACGATTCTATTGGTGTAAAAACGGAAGTGTACATTGAATAATCATAAACTCCAGTGGTGAAACGATCAATTCGATTCATTTTTAGCACATTTACAGTGCTCTTACCTTTTGGATTATCCGCTTTCACCTGCTGTTTTTTCCATAAAAAGGGTTCTGAGACAAAAATGAGTATAGCCTTTCCCGGATGATTGGAATCATATCGCGCTCGATCAAGTTTATAAGTAGCAATTTCTGCTTTCCCAGAAAAGGCGCTAACATTATATGCTGCTTTCGATGCATGAGCAGGTGTAAAGTTGTTCTCTTCACTTGATGATTGCGAAGAATTCAACCTTACTCCATTGGTCTGGCTGGATTTACTCCTGATCTCAGATGATTTGTCGGTATCAGAACAAGAACACCATCCAATTGCTGATGTTAGAATAATTACACGTAAAGGTTTTCTAAAAAAAATATTCAACATAAACTGATTTTTATCATATTATTTACTGACTTGTATTGTATTTAAAAATAAATAGAGTAACTAATTTTGTGAATATACAATATAAATTTAATCTATAGACGATGGAGAGAACCATTCATATCGATGATGATTATATGACCTTAAAGGAAATTAAGGATCAATTTTCTAACTATTTTCCACACCTTAAAATCGAATTTTTTGAGCACCCTCACCGGACTGGGGAAGGAAGCATGGAGCAATCCAAAATCGATGAAGCATTTCGGTTACGAGATATTCGGAAAGAAGGCCTCATGGAGACTTTTGCTATCCACGGGAACCTAAAAACGCAGACACTCGAATCAAAATTTTCCGATTTATACGGTGTAAATATCCAAGTCTACAAAAAACGTGGAAACACTTGGATTCAAACCACAAGCACAGATAACTGGACATTATCTCAACAAGAGAAGTCAACTGAAGAAATCAAATAGTGATTGCATTATTTTCAGGTTTTATTTCTAGGCAATTGCTGGAAGGCACGTAAATCGGTTAACTATTCATGTTAGACAATAGACGGTTTGAATCTATTTGAAAAGCAGTCGAATCGTTAGAATTGAGATTGAATTCCTTCCAAAGTCGACAACAGTTCATGCCAAGAAACAGAAATTTATTGCTACCTTTGGACAAAAGCAATATTTTGGTTTATGAGTGACTTTTACAGTGATTTCGACCCGATTAGCCGAGAGGATTGGCTCAAAAAAGTGAAAAAAGACTTGAAGGGAAAATCACCTGACGATGTATTAGAACAAACCGACCCAATCGAAGCAATCAGTTTTTCTGCCTACGGGATGTCTAAAACTGATGCTATTCATACGCAGCCAGATATTCCTCCTTACGTTCGTGGGTACAAACATAAGTCTAATAGTTGGATTAATAATATTGTCGTCTCTGGAAATGACGCTAAGCGTAGCAATCAACGAATACTGCATCACCTCATGAATGGAGCCGATGGATTGCGCATTGATCTTGGTAAATTCTCAAGCAAAGAATGTGATCAACTCATCAAGGATATTGGTTTTGAATACATCAGCACGGAGTTTATTTGTCGTACAAAGGAACAAGCGAATTGGATACTCAGCACATTTGATTCAACTACTCCATGTATTCGGGTTGACAATCGGCAATCGCTTGGATATGATCAAGATTTCATCAATTTAGGTCGTAATCAATTGGTTGACGCAAGTGATGTTCAAAAAGCGGGTGGAAACATCACGCAGGAGTTAGCCTACGCACTTCACACTGGACATGAAACACTGCATCAGCTCATTAACAACGATATTTCCGTAGATAAAGCAGCAAAATCCATTTATTTTAGATTGGGAATCGGTTCGAATTATTTTTTCGAGATAGCTAAATTCAGGGCATTTAGAACATTATGGTTTACCATTGTGGATGCTTACAGTCCAAAAAATAAGGATGCTACTAAAGCATTTGTAGAAGCAGAAACAGGATTCCTGAATAAATCCTTAAGTGATCCTCATACTAATTTATTGCGCCAAACTACTGAAGCACTCTCGGCGGTGATTGGTGGTGTTGATATACTCACTATTTTACCTTATAACTGGTACGCTTCGGATCGTGACATGAAGAATACGCAACGTCTCGCATTAAATATAGGTTCGTTGTTGCGCGATGAATCTTACATGGACAAAGTGATCGATCCTTCCGGAGGAGCTTACATTGTTGAACAATTGACAGACTCAATTGAAGAGAAAGCGTGGGAACTGTTTAAAATACTAGAAAAAGAGGGAAATACTGCTTTACAAAAACGCATTACCAAAACGAGAAATAAAAGGGTTGAAATCGCTAAAAACAAAGATATTACACTTGTTGGAATAAATAATTACTTTAACCCTAATCCCGCAAAAAAACGTTGGCAAAATCTGCCCGAAACTCAATGGGGTTCGATGTGTATATTAGAACAAATGATCGATAATAATTAGTGATGAAAAAGATTGATTTCAGTACATACCAACCAGCATCAAAATTAAAGAGCGATCAACATTCAGCTGATACAACACATGCTACAGCTGAAAAAATTGATTTGCAATCTTTTTACACCTATGATTCAGTAAAACGGCTAAAGCAACGCCAATTTGTTTCTGGGATTCCTCCTTATTTGAGAGGTCCCTATTCGACAATGTATAGAGCCAGACCCTGGACCATACGTCAATATGCAGGGTTTTCGACTGCAGAAGAGTCTAACGCATTTTATAAACGTAACCTGGCAGCGGGACAAAAGGGATTGTCAGTTGCTTTTGATCTTGCCACACATCGTGGATATGATTCAGATCATGAACGTGTTGTCGGGGATGTTGGTAAGGCAGGGGTTGCGATAGACTCCATTCTGGATATGAAAGTTTTATTTGACGACATACCCTTAGACAAGATGTCCGTTTCCATGACGATGAATGGCGCAGTCATTCCAATCATGGCTTTTTACATTGTTGCAGCAGAAGAACAGGGAGTCGATAAAAAAGACTTGTCTGGTACAATTCAGAATGACATTCTAAAAGAATTCATGGTGCGAAACACCTACATCTACCCACCTCTTCCGTCCATGAAGATTATATCTGATATTTTTGAATACACTTCTCAACACATGCCCCGTTTTAATTCAATTTCTATTTCGGGTTATCACATGCAGGAAGCTGGAGCTACAGCAGCTATTGAACTCGCCTATACCTTGTCAGATGGACTGGAATATATTCGAGCAGGTAAGAAGGCTGGACTCGCCATTGATGATTTCGCACCACGGCTCAGTTTCTTCTGGGGTGTTGGAATGAATCAATTTATGGAGATCGCGAAAATGCGTGCGGGACGTTTACTGTGGTCCAAGATTGTAAGCCGATTTGATCCAGATAACCCTAAATCACTGGCACTTCGCACACATTGCCAAACTTCTGGTTGGAGTTTAACAGAACAAGATCCTTATAATAATGTAGCACGTACCTGCATTGAGGCTATGGGAGCTGTTTTCGGAGGTACACAGTCGCTTCATACAAACGCTTTAGACGAGGCTATAGCACTACCCACTGATTTTTCAGCTCGTATTGCTCGCAATACACAAATCTATCTCCAAGAAGAAACAGGAATCACTAATTTTATTGATCCGTGGGGAGGTAGTTATTATGTCGAAAAACTCACTGATGAGCTTGTAGATAAGGCCTGGGAACTTATGGAAGAAGTAGAGGAGTTGGGTGGCATGGCCAAAGCCATCGAAACAGGCGTACCCAAAATGCGAATTGAGGAGGCAGCAGCGCGGAAACAAGCCCGTTTAGATGCAGGTAAAGAAATATTAGTAGGCGTAAATCGCTACCAGCGCGAGCAAGAAGATTCCATGGAAATTATGGAAGTCGATAATTCGCGTGTTCGTGAGAAACAACTAGAACGATTAGAACAGTTACGTAACGAACGTGATGAGAATAAGGTAAAGACGGCATTAGAAGCCCTTGAAAAGATTGCTCAATCAGGTGAAGGAAACCTTCTTGAGTATGCCGTTGAATGTGCCAGACACCGTGCCTCCCTAGGCGAAATATCTGCTGCCATGGAGAAAAGTTTTGGACGTTACCAGGCAACGATTCGTTCAATCAGTGGTGTTTATTCCAGTGAATCTATGAAAGATAAGGATTTTGAAACTGCAAAGAAAAGGGCTGAATCATTTGCTCAACTAGAAGGACGCCGACCTCGCATTATGGTGGCAAAAATGGGACAGGACGGCCATGATCGCGGTGCTAAAGTGATAGCAACTTCTTTCGCCGATATTGGATTTGATGTCGATATAGGTCCTTTGTTTCAAACACCAGAGGAGGCAGCCAAGCAGGCTATAGAAAACGATGTTCACGTAATCGGAGTTTCCTCTTTAGCTGCTGGACACAAAACACTTGTTCCGCAAGTAATTGATGCACTAGAATCCATGGGACGAGGTGATATCATGGTCGTTGCAGGTGGTGTTATACCGCAACAAGACTACGATTACCTCTACGAAGCAGGTGTATTTGGTGTATTTGGTCCTGGTACAAAAATTTCAAAAGCGGCCATTAATATTCTAGACTTACTTATAGAAAGCGCTAAATAAATGAAAGCCTACGATGACAACCTGAGAAGAACTGCCCACGGTTTGATTATCGTAACAATCATTGTGCTGGCACTTACCTATCTCAGCAATGTAATCATGCCCATCCTTTTTTCGGGCTTAGCTTCTATTATCTTTTTGCCTATTGTTAAATTTTGGCGCAAACGCGGTTTAAATAATGGTCTTTCGGTTTTATTTACCGTCCTTTTGATCACCCTCTTGATTATGGGGGGACTGCTGGTTATTATAATTCAATCACAAGAAATAGTAGAGGAACTGCCACAACTCATCCAAGCGAATAAAGATTTTCTAAATATTAAAAGCTTCGATATATCTTCTGAAGCCATCACCCAATACATTAATGAGCACTCCGAAACTATACAAGAAAATCTTCAATCATTGAAAGGTGGAATTGTTACCTTTCTCGAAGGTGGGTTTAATGGATTAAAGAATACATTCATTTTTTTAATTACCTGCCCTATTTACATTTTTTTTATGCTGCTATATAGAGATAACGTTTATCGTTTTGTGCTCGAATTTCATGGTAAAAAGAAAGATCGCAGCGAAAGTAAAGCTATCATAAACGAAGTTAAAAATCAACTTTTTCATTATCTCAAAGGCCTGGTTATCGTTATGATTGTGGTGGGCACGCTGACGGGATTAGGACTCTTTTTACTAGGCATAAAATATGCATTATTCTTCGGTATTTTAACAGCGCTGCTTACCCCGATACCTTACATCGGTGTTGTGGTTAGTGCGGTAATACCAGTTATTTTAGCATTGCTCACAAAAGACTCGCTATGGTATCCTGCTGGTGTACTGGCTATATTTGCCATGGTCCAATTTGCTGAAGGTAATTTTATTACGCCTCGTATAATGGGAAACAGTGTAAATATCAATCCACTCATTATTTTGTTAAGTATTCTAGTATTGGGAAGTATTTCGGGACTTATAGGTTTAATTCTCACAGTTCCTATTCTTGCCATCATAAAAGTAATTGTTGATCATTATCCAGAACTGAAACATTGGAGCTATCTCCTTGAGGATGAAAAATCGTATTGATTAATCAGCAGGTTAAACAAAATCCTTATTTTTACCCATAGCACTCTATTCAGTTGTTAATAAATAGTTAAATGGGTAGTTAGGCATAGTTCTTGAACTTTGAATTGAAAAAAAACAGAAAGAAGATGAAAATTTTAACGTTCGTAATTACACTCGTCATTACCTCAACCACCTTCGCACAAGATGATTACCAAGACCTGCTTTTTCTAAAAGCTGATGGAGACTGGGATAAACTGATCAAAAAATCGGAACGCTACACCATGCGCGGTCGTTCAGAAGATGACGTCCTCCCCTATTATTATCTGGCGTACGGTCTCTATAAAATTTCATTTATCGGAGACAGAGATGAAAAGTATGACAATGCTTACAAGGATGCCCTCACTGCTATAGGTAAATTACTTAAGAAAGATGAGACCGGTGAAGTTCAGGAAAAATACTCTGAATTCCTGGTGGAAGTAAAAATGTCTTTGCTCGAGTTGATTCAAAATGAATTCGGTAATGAAGAATATCGCAGGGCGTTTGGCTGGGTCATGCGTCTCTATAAATTCGGTAGGGATTATACCCCGGCAAAATACCTGGAAGCCGTTTGTCGCTATAGAAACATGGATAAGGCTACGGCCAGAATGAAATGGAAACAAGGTAAGAAACTCATGGAAGAAACTGACCCATCTCAATGGGATAAGGCAGACCGAGAGTTGATGATGCTGGGATTATATGAATCGGCAAAAGTACTAAAAGAGTCGCGTCAAAATAAACGTGCCAAAGAAATGATGAATATGGGAGCTCCTTATTTTGAAGATAACGAAAAATGGCAGGATTATTATGATCGCATTGTAAATAGTTAAACTGATTATTAGTCAGTAAAAAAGAGTCTCTTAGTTGGAGGCTCTTTTTTTGTTTACGATGAAACAATCAGTTATTTTAGCCGCTAGTAGTAGCTACATAATAAAATTAAAAGCATGAATAAAGAAGAATTAAAAGCAAAAGCCAGCCAGAAGATTGATGAAGTTTCAGCAAAAATAAACGAGCTTAAAGCCAAAAAAGCTTCAGTTGAAGGTGAGGCTAAACAAAAGTATGAAGAGAGTTTATCGGAACTGAATGACAGAAAAGCGGATCTGGAAAGTTCATTCGACCAGATCAAAAATTCGGCAGAAGAACAATTAGCTGAGGCTAAAACCGATTTTGAAAAAGCGTCTCATGCCCTTGAGTCGGGAATGAAAAAGATCGCAAATATCGTTTAATTCAAATTGGATAAGCATACGTAATAGGTTATCCATAAATCATGAGCATATTAAGCTGAACGTTAAGTGCTCATGCTTTAATTGGTGCTATCTAGTTTTAAATCTAAATTTATTTACAGAAAGAAAGGTTGTGACCCAACTTATTGAAGAATACATACGTTGTATGCTTAGGTGTTAATATTTTTGTAAATTTATAAAAAATGGTATTATGAAAAATCTATATCTACTTTTAGCTGCTTCACTGATGGTTTTTAGCCAAAATGTACAAGCACAAGGACCACAAACCAATATATGTCTGGTTACCGTCAACGAAGCTTCTTCACATAATATAATTGTTTGGGATCGCGACGATCAAACTTCGGTCAATCCGATCGATAGTATCAGAATATACCGTGAAGACGGTCAAAATAATTACAATCTCGTTGGAGCTGTAGATTATGATAATTTAAGTGAGTTTCAGGATCCTTCTGCCAATCCAAACACACAATCTTACTCGTACAAAATAAAAGGTGTAGATGAGAACGGAAATGTAGGGCCATTTAGTAATAAAGCTTCAACTATTCACTTGAGTCTAACGCAAATCGGCAGTGATCTTGAGTTGGCCTGGACAAATTATGAAGGCGGAGCTTCTTTCAATTTCTATAGATGTTGGAATATACTCGATTTTTCTACGAACGACAAGGTCAATATTAATGAAACACAGGGTATGAACACGACGAGTTGGATGTTTCCAAGTATTGACACTAATCAATCGTATGAAATCATGGTTGACATGGATGAACTGAATACACCTTGTCAGTCAACTAAAGAGGATTACAACAGTCCCCGTTCGAACCGTTCCATATATAATCCAGATGGAACGAATTCCTTAAGTGAAGATAATTTAAAAAATATCAAATTGTACCCTAATCCTTCAACTGGTCAGACAACTTTATCACTAAGTTCGAATATTTGGAAAACAATTGATATTACGATCATAGATGTTTCGGGCAAAGTAGTTGCCAAAATGAAACCCGTAAAAGCATTGGGGCAAACAAATATACCGTTGAACACTAGTGAGCTGGATCAAGGAATTTACAGCGTAATCATAGATAATGGCATCAAACATGTTGAACGACTCGTTATCAAGTGATTAAACCGTATTTAATGAAATGCTTTTTGTGCCTACTTTTGGTAGGCACATCTTTTTTTAGCTGGTCACAATTTTCTCAGCTAGAACGGTTTGGTACGCCTAACATTACCAATTACTCACCCAGAGATTACCTCGCCAATCCAGTCATATTTGACATCTTTGAAGGAGCTAATGGGTTACTTTACTTTGCCAACCAAAGAGGTCTTATCGAATATGATGGTGTTACCTGGAGATTGATTAATACACCTAAAAACAGTCAGGTGCGCACCATAGCACCTTTCAATAAAAACGATTTTATAGTAGGTACTGAATCTGGACTCGGTTTGATTCAATTTGATAAATGGGGTAATAGTAGCTACGTTGACACCTCTAGTGTTCTACCGAAAAGCAACGAACCTGTACTCAATATTTTTAAAAGAGATTCCCTGTTTTACGTCAGGACTTTCTCTCATTTTTTCCTTTTATCCGAACATTTAGAAGTGTTAGCCGCTCATGCCGCCAACTTGGACTCCTCTGGTTCTGCTAAGATTCAGGGTGCATCAAAGACCGAACATTCGGTCTATTTTCAAGATACACGCACAGGTCTTTACAATGTTGCTCGTGAACGTTTTTTTCAACTAAAGAAGAGTGATGTATTCAATAACAAACACTTGAGGTCTGTTATCAATTTTAAAGGGGAAAAGCTATTTATCACTCAAAATTCAGGTTTTTATCGCCAAGGAGAAAATGGCACTTTTAAATGCTTCAAAAAATTCGATAACTACACCTTCAATGAAGTCAAAAAGATCGATGATGACCATATAGCTTTAGGGACGTTCTCCGATGGTATAGTTATTCTGGATACTTCTTTTCAAGTCGTTTATGAAATTAAAAATCAACATGGTCTTATTGATAATGGTATTAAATCGATCCAAACTGATCGATTTAATCAGCTATGGGTTGGTACCAATAACGGTATTTCTAAAATTGACATTGGATCGCCTGTATTGAGTTATGGTGAAGAGTTTGAAGGGTTCGTCATCGAATCTTTACACACCTACAAAGACCATTTGATCATGAGCTCACTAGGCGGAGCCTACCAAATCGACTCGTCATTTCAACTCTCTAAAATAGAAGGTATAGACACTGATTGTTTTGGATTGAATAAAATAACACTCGGCGATCGATCCTATCTTTTTATATCGGAATTAAACCGACTTTCATATTTAAATGATAACTTATCACCAGTAACTGTTGCAGAAGGAGGACCCTATAATGTGCTACAATCTCCACTTGATAGTAATCAGCTTATTGTTCTTCACTATAATGGCATTCAATTAATAAACTACAATAACGGTCAATTCATCAAACAGAGCTATATCAAAGATTTTTCGGATGGAGAACCCTATAATTTTATCATCCAACCCAATGGTGATATCTGGATTGGCACAAAACCCGATGATGGTGCTTATAAAATAAATATAAAAGACTTGAATTCAGAAAATCCTTCATTTGAGCGGTACCATACTGCTGAAGGACTTCCGAAAGGACAAGTCTATATGTTTGATCACCACGACGAAATTTATGCTGGAACAGACGAAGGCTTGTATAAGCTTGACGGTAAACGGTTCACGTACAGCGATGATTTTAATATGTTCAACAATCAGGAACCAAAAGTAGTTCATCGGATTAATTCAGATCGAGAAGGTAATGTTTGGGCCGTTCTAATTGATGACCAAACCAACTTATCAGAAATCGGTTTTTCTGAACTAAAGCAAGGTGAATACTTCTGGAACTCAAACTACTTTGCTGATTATAGAGAGTACATCATCCATTCCATATTTCACGATAGCAATAACACTACTTGGTTAGGAGGATATGGTAAAGGATTACTCAGCTTTAATGCCAACAAAAAAACGACACTCAACGACTCTATTCGTGCCTTCGTTCAACAACTGGCCTATGGAGATTCCGTCTTGTTTCAAGGAACAGTTACTGCACCTGAAAAAATAGAGATTCCTTTTGAGGATCAAAATCTTATTCGTTTTCAGTTTGGAACTAACTTTTTTAAAAATGAACGCGAAACCCAATTCTCTTATTTTATAGAAGGTTTCGATAAAGAATGGTCGGAATGGACAAAAAAACACACCAAAGAATACAACCTCAATGAAGGTCATTATACGTTACATATAAAAGCACGGAATGTTTATCATCAAACCTCCAGGATAGAAAAGTTCTCATTTACCATTTTACCACCTTGGTATAGAACTACCCTTGCATACATCATTTATGTCATATTATTTATTTTACTTATTTATGGAATAGCAGTATTGAGTATTAAACGGGTGAAACATCAGAATATTCGCCTAGAAAAGCTCGTTGCTCAAAGAACTGAAGAGGTTACGGCACAGAAAAAGGAAGCAGAGAATCAACGCGATATTTCTGAAAATCAAAAAGTACTCCTGGAGGAAAAAAATAAAGAAATTGTCGATTCAATCAACTACTCAAAACGTATTCAATCAGCTATCCTACCTTCTACGCGCATCATGAATAATATGTTCCGCGAGAACTTTGTATTCTATGTTCCAAAAGATATTGTAGCCGGTGATTTTTATTGGTTACAGACCGATGGTCGAGGAGATTTATCGGATGACAAGAATCCAAATCAACACAATAACATTCAGAACACCTATCTGGCGGCAGCTGACTGTACTGGACATGGTGTACCCGGCGCAATGGTCAGCGTTGTATGCAATAACGCTCTGAATATTGTATTGCGCGAATACCGCATTAAAGAGCCCGCTGAGATACTCAATCGTACACGCGATATGATCATTGCTGAATTTGGTAAACAAGATAATGACATTAAAGATGGCATGGATATCGCTCTATGTAAATTCAAATTTAACGCAAAGCAAAAAAATGAAGACACGAACCAACCCTTGCCGCTTGAATTTGCAGGCGCCAATAATCCGCTTTGGATCATTCGCGATTTAACGAAAGTTGATCAAGAACTAGAAACCGCATCTGATTATCGCTCTTTTTCATTCGATGAATATCCTTCGTTAAGGTTATATGAGATTAAAGGAGACAACCAACCCATCGGTAAGTTTACAACACGCGAGCCTTTTACTAATCACCAGTTGAATGTTCACCACAGCGATTCCATCTATATGTTTAGTGACGGGTATCGCGATCAATTTGGTTATGCTCAGGGTGCCGCAAAAGCCAAGAAATTCAAACCTTCACGATTCAGAAAATTACTTATCGCCAATCACCATTTACCCATGGAAGATCAAAAAAAGATCATAAAAAAGGCGTTTTTCGATTGGAAAGGTGATCAGGAGCAAGTTGATGATGTTTGTGTTATCGGTGTTAAAGTATAAAGCAAATATTGCAAATGCCACCTCGTACTGCGCAATTATCATTAAAAATAACTACATAATCCCTTTGTACACTGCCCTTTTCCTGCAACTCAATAATAATTCTCCGCTCCACAATAAAAAAAGTTGAACTGAGCTATCTCAGACTTTGGTATTGTTGTATCTTTGCCTCCCATAGTTACAAAAATATCTGAACATGTCCAATTCAACAAAATACATCTTTGTAACTGGTGGGGTTGCTTCCTCATTAGGGAAAGGAATAATATCGGCTTCTTTAGCGAAGTTATTGCAAGCAAGAGGCTATTCGACAACCATTCAAAAACTCGACCCCTACATCAATATTGATCCCGGTACGTTGAATCCCTATGAACATGGTGAATGCTACGTTACTGAGGATGGTGCGGAAACAGATTTAGATTTGGGACATTATGAACGTTTTCTCAATGTAAGAACTTCTCAGGCCAACAATTTGACGACAGGTAGGATTTATCAATCTGTTATTAATAAAGAGCGTCAGGGAGAATATTTGGGGAAAACTGTACAGGTGATACCGCACATCACCAATGAGATTAAAGAAAATATTCAAAAACTCGGGAAATCCGAAGAGTACGATATCATTATCACCGAAATCGGTGGTACGGTGGGTGATATTGAATCACTCCCATACGTAGAAGCGCTGCGTCAAATGCGCTGGGAATTTGAGGACGATTGTATTGTTATTCACCTTACGTTAGTCCCCTATTTATCAGCAGCAGGAGAGTTAAAAACCAAACCAACGCAACATGCGGTAAAGCAACTTCTCGAATTAGGTGTTCAGCCCGATGTGCTTTGCTGTAGAACGGAACACGACCTTGAACTTTCTCTACGCAATAAAATAGCTAAGTTCTGTAACGTCATGCCAGAAGCAGTGATTGAGTCTCGCGATGCCGAATCGATCTATGAAGTGCCGTTA
>CAJXMN010000063.1 GCA_913056215.1 uncultured Flavobacteriales bacterium
TTGACCATTACGTATTCGATTCCGTTAAAGAAATCAGATTCAAACAGGATGCACTAAAGAGTTCAACCATGCAAGCGCAACCAGTTTTCACACTAAATAGCGTTTTTCGTGGGCCTCACATTTATCGCATTCGCTTTTCACTTCGTGTTAGAGGAAGCGACTCTCTTCTCATTGAGGAGCTACCCGACGATGTTATTATTGGGTGGTTTGCACACGAATTGGGACACGTTGTGGATTACTCAAATTACAGCTTTTTAGGAATGCTCGGTTTTGGTCTACGATATTTATTTTCGAGCTCATTTCGCAAAAAAATTGAGCACCGAGCAGATCAAATAGCAATCGAACACGGCTTTCACGAAGAAATTCTTGCCACTAAAAAATTTCTATTTACCCATGATTTGATTGACGACAAATACCGCAAAAAAATGAAAAAATATTACATGCCATTAAAGACGGTAGAAGATTGGATTGAAGAAAATGTATCTATCGACCCGGTCGACTAATTCGTTAATCCCTGTAATAGCTTTTCCATTTCTTCAGATCGCATTACCTTAGGTGTCTTAACTTGTCCCCCTTTTTTCTTTTCACGCGATAGAAAATCGTAATACGTTTCTTTATCAATAATATTCACTTTAATAGCTTTCAACGCTTTTGATCGTGCTACCTTGTAATTTTTGTTCGCATTTTTCAGCAATTGATCTAGCTGCTCGACGCACTTGCTTTGATCGAGTGATTCATCATCGGTCACTAACACCCATTGATGATAGTATTCGTCACTTTCATCCTTAAGCGCACTTACTGAATATTCGTTAAAAGTCACTCCCATTGACTTGCTGAGTTCCAAAATTGCTGCATCCAATTTTTCTTCAGACAATTGTGAGCCAACCACATTAAGAAAAAATTTTGTTCGCCCCGTTAAAACAATCTCTGGAGGGGCAAGAGAGGTAAAACGAATGGTATCTCCAATAACATATCGCCAGATCCCAGCAGAAGTGGAAACAACGAGCACATAGTCCTGATCACATTTTACCTCATCGATCGTAAGAACCTCAGGATTTTCCAATAATTCCCCATATTCATCTACCCCTCTTTCGTCAAAAGGAATAAACTCGTAAAAATAACCATGTCTCAAGGCTAAACGCATATCCATGTCGTTCGGCCGAGCCGTATATGCAAAAAATCCTTCAGAAGCCAAGTAAGTATCCAACACCACTAATGGTTTTTTAGTTAATTTATCAAAATCAGAACGATAAGTCTCAAATGCAACTCCACCACTGGCAAAAACGGAAAGATTGGGCCATATCTCGTGAATCGAATCTAAATCATGATATTCAATAATTTTCTGCAACATTAATAACACCCAGGAGGGTATTCCTGCAATCGCACCAATATTCCAATCCGGAGCAGCTTTTGCTATTGCCAGTACGCGTTCATCCCAATCATCTATACGCGCTATTTCTTTTCCTGGTCGATAAAAAAGATCGTACCAGCCCGGGAAATTATTCACGTTAATACCACTGATTTCTCCTTCGAATTGGTCATTTTCATTACGCGTTAGGTTAGCACTACTAGAAAGCATTAACACCTCACTTTCAAATAGCTCATCTGGCAGATCAAAGTTGGGTAGCGAGCGTATAAATGAAGAACCGACATCGCGCATGCTTTGCAAAAAGGCATCAGTCATCGGTATGCGTTTACTCGATTTCCCTGTCGTTCCGCTGCTCAAAGCAAAATAATTCGGACTTCCGGGCCACGAAATGTCAGGAAATTTTTGCTGTTGCCCCCACCATTCGCTATGCATCTTTTCATAATTATGAATAGGCACATTGGACTGGAAATGATCGATCAAATCTCTTTTATACAACCAGCTAGAAAATCCATAATACTTCCCAAAAGAAGTCTCACTTGCAGTATTTAAAAGTTCTTTCAACTGCTCTTTCTGTTGGTTGATTGGCATTTCACTCGTATTCGAACTTGAAATTTTTTGACTGAGTGCAATACCTCTTTTTACTAAGCTACCAATTAAGGCCATAATTCTAATTATCTGTTATATCTATTACTATAAAAACCGTGTCAATGAAACAACAGCACAGGCACACTGCCAAATATACGGCGCCGTCCTCAATAAAACAACCGTCCTCGAACGTTCTTTAGTAGATATAAGTCTTGATGATACATTATTGCTTATCACATAATTTTCAGTTAATTTCGGCACGGGATTTGAACAATATCCGCAAAAATGAAAATTATGAGATTATTTATTACACTTTCCGTAGCATTATTGCTGAGCTCCATACTATGGTCGCAAAAAAATTTAGTTGTTTTCACTCAAGAGAGTAAACCTTTCTATGTGGTTGTCAATGGTATTCGCCAGAATGATTCTCCAGAAACACATGTAAAAGTTAAGGACTTACCGGGTGATTTTTACCGTGTAAAGGTTGTTTTTTCCGATGGAAAAACCGCTGATGTTGATCAGTCGGTCAGTTTTTTTGAAAAGAATGAAGAAATTAGTCTGGAGGTTAAGAAAAAACGCAAAAAATATAAACTTAAATTCGCGGGTAGGCATCCCACTGAAGAAAGCACTTACACCAATATTTCAAACACTAATTACCATTCCAGTGAGCATTCTCAAGAACATGAGCAAGAAGGTCAAGAACACTCCTCTGCTGAAACACAAGGAGAAGAATCTGTTCAGGAACACAGTCATACGCATATTTCAAGTGAAACACGAATCGACACCAGTCATCAAACGAATGATGTCAATGTTAACATGAACGAAAAAGGAGTTTCGATCAATATCAACATAAAAGACAATCAGCGAGAAACGAAACAAACTATTTCTACTGAAAATGTTACTTCGAACTCAGTAATTGCGAACCACTCTTACATGGCAAATGGTACAATGTGCAACAGTTCTACTGTGTCTCAAAAAGCATATATAGATTTCAAATACGATATCGAATCTGCAAACATGTTCAATCGTCAAGAAATGATACTCGATTATATGAGTGAAAACTGTATGCTGAGCGATCAGATTGCAGGCATCATATCAATTGATTATTCTACAGTCGACGCCAAAAAAATAGCAAAAGAGGGCTATCGCTATACTTATGACACCAAAAACTACGATGTCGTTATTAATGCTCTCAAAAATGCGAGCGATCAAGAAGAAGTTGTTCGCTTTATAGGAGCAGGAAGTAATTCAGGGCCTTCAGACTATGATCAGCAGCAAGAAGATTCAAATAATGGTGATCAGTCTTCGCAAGAAGAAACTACTCCTGAACAATCCTCAAATATCAACTATTCCCAAATTCCGGATTATGCTGGATATGTCAACTGTAATCAAGAGTTGTTAAATGACTTTTCTTCCGTTCAGGAAGCTGTTGAAGCCGAGTCTTTTTCGAGCGATAAACGAAAAGTGATTGAAATGGCCACCAAAAACAAATGCATGAGCGTCGATCATATTGAAAAGCTGTTGAGTAACTTCACCCATGAAAGCGACAAAATAGACTTTCTAAAATGGTCCTATTCGAAAACTTACGACATTGACAATTTCTATACTCTCTCGTCAGAGCTCACATACAGTTCAAGTAAGGAAGAATTGGATAAATTTATTGATGCTCAACCAACAGAACATTATACCTACGTTTACAGCACAACAGGTAATGATGGCACTTTAATCGATTCCGAGGATCTCAAACGACGTATGGAAGAAGAATCATTTTCAGACAATCAATTAGATCTCGCTAAACAGGCATTTGTTTCTCGCTATGTGAGTGTAAAGCAATTAAAATCACTGGCGCAAGTTTTTACTCATGAAAGTGATGTTATTCAACTCTACAAAATGGCCTACGAGAGAACCGTTGATCCCGAGAACTTTTACAAGCTTAGAAGCACATTAAAATTCTCCTCAAGTAAAAAGGAACTGGACGAGATTATCGATTGATTCCCGTTGCAACGTTTAAGTCATTAGTACTTGAGGCGCACTTCACTGCGCCTCATTTTTTTGGAAAAAAACGAACAATTTCAGTAGCCAACCCTTTACTCGTCGATGCAAGATCATCAATATCTTCAAATTGTAATCCGATCAAACCTCCCGTTGGTAACATAATCGCATCATCTAAAAAATAGGATGCCAATTCAGACAATGCGTTATTATGACCAACAATAAGCACAGGTGATACCGAAGTATCCCGCGACCATACAAATTGTTGTAGCTCTATTAATCGGGGAAGATATAAAGCATGATGAAAATGCTTATTTTCAATTTCAAGCGTTTCTGACAATGCTTCTAACGTGGTCTGCGTTCTTTTTGCTGTCGAACAAAAAACTTCTAAACGCTTTCCGTCAAAGTGTTCCGTATAAAAATCTTTTAAAGCATTGATTTGTTGAAAACCTTTATCATCGAGTGCACGATCAAAATCATCTTGTCCTTTTCCAGCTGACTGTGTATGTGCATGTCGTTGTAAATAAATTTGTATCATCGTCATTATTTTTTATTCGATCTCAACACTTTTTTTGTTCGGTTTCCAATCGCCTAAGGTAGATTGAATTTTAAAAGCGTGCAAACTCAACATTCGTTTTTATGTCCCTTCAATTTGAATGTAAATCAATTAAAACAATGTTAATAAGCCCATTTTGCAGTCAATCTATCGACATTTAAAAGTATTTGAGTCTAACATGTAAAAAAGTAATCATTTCCGCCAACCCTCAGCACTGTAATTTCGTTTTGATAAAAAGACTTTAGGAAAAGTATAAAATTCGTTGTATTTTGCAGAAGCACAGAAACATAAGAAATATCGGGAATTACATTCATGTAGATATCGCATTGTTAAAATCGTGTCGTAAAAAAAAGCGCGCTGCCCAAGAGGAGCTTTATGAAGCTTGCTTTCAGTTTCTGATGCCCGTTTGTATGCGCTATCACAAAAATGAGGAGGATGCGCGAGCAATTTACAATGTAGCTTTCATGAAAATTCTTAAGAACCTGAATTCCATTGATATCGACGAAGTACCTTTTGCGGCGTGGGCGAAGCGCGTAATGACAAACACACTTATAGATCAGTACAGAAAAGATAAAAAATATCGCGAGCGAATCAGTAAGCGCGACAACGACCGCGAACTAGAATTTCATTCGAGTGGTATAAAGAACGATGCAGAGAGCAACATGGGGGCTGCTGAAATCATGAAGTTACTGGAATATCTTAAACCGGCGACGAAAAGAGTTTTTATGCTCTATGTGATTGAAGGATACAATCACCGGGAAATCGCTGAAATTATGGAAATGTCTGAAGGCACTTCTAAATGGCACCTCTCGACAGCACGTAAAGAACTTAAAGAGTTATTAAAAGAACGCAATAAAATCAATTCCTCAAATATTGCTATATGAAATTAGATGATCAAAATATCGATCAAATTTTTAATGATGCAGCGCATTCCCAATCTGCTCCGCAGTATGATGCTAGCTATTGGAATGATGTTGAGGCTGTATTGAATGAGGAATCACGCAAAAAGCGGGCATTGGCATGGCTAGCTTCAGGAGGCATGTTTGTTTTCGCCTTACTAGTTGGTCTTTTAATAAGTTCGAACATTTTAGACAATAAAAAACGCTACGTTCGGGGTGAGCAACACGCTCTCAGACCTATACAGTGGAATTCCTCAGGGAACGAGACAATGGAAAGTGAGATAATGGAAAGCATGTTCAGTAATACATCATCTACTCAATCAAATGGAAATTCAACGGAGAAAAAGAATGCTGAAGCGTTTAATCAACGCTCTCCTTTGAACTCATCTGCGTCACCTCTGTTGATTGCTGTAAAAGACAAAAGTGCAAATGGGGGGAATGATATTGAGAAAGAAGGCATCACTGTTCAAGAAATCAATGATTCAACCAAAGTTAATGGCAAACTTGAGCAAAAACATACCGATATTCGGAATATGGCACTCAAACTAGATAATAGCTTGACTCCTGTTACGCACCGTGTTCTTGAAAAGAATACAACGAACAAACTTTTAGATATTGAAATAGACGCTCATGATGGCCTGACAGCTTACCTACAAATGAGTGGAGGAGTTATGGAAAATTATAAAACAAGTCGTCCGCTCGAATCCACTGTTATGAATATATCAGCTGGATTAATGCACCGTCATCGCAACCTTCTATTAAGAAGCGGCATCGGTTTCCAAGCTACAACGAATGCCGATCTTATAGTAAGTCAACGGTCTAAATATTACGGATTTGGAGTGACTAATAATCAAAATGATTTGTCGTATCAAAATTTATATGACCTCTATCTTCCATTAGAATTTGGGTATGAACTCGACAACACGCAATTTGGAATGGGTATCCAAATGAATTATTTAGTGAACAGCTCTATGAATCTTGAAATATACGAAAACAAAGACCTTGTAGAACGTCGCCAATACACAGGTGTTGCTAACGGTTTAAATCAATTGTCTGCTCAGGGATACCTGTGGGCGGAACAAAAAATCGTGCAACAACTTTACCTGGGTGTAAAAGTGGGAACTCATTTTTACAACCGATTGTCACTGGGTGAATATATTAATGAATCAGCCACAACAAACCCCATTTATGGTCAGGTTTCAATACGTTATAATTTCAAAAAATGACAAAACATAATTTCATTCAATATACGTATGTGGTAATTGCGCTGATTATTCTTTCCGCGGGGTGTACGAAAGATAAAGTTACTCCTGATCCACCAGAAAATGAGCCTGTTTTTACGGCTACAGGAACGATCGGTGAATCAGCAATTGACTTGGCTGCTGGAAAAGCTGGAGCTTTTATGCATACATCTATTTTAGATCACAACAGGGTCCAACTCTTTACAGGTACATTAGAAAATGATTCGCAGCATATATCAATGAAAATTCACGATGGGGTGCTTGATGTGCCAGGTCTATCTCCAGGTGTTTTACCTGATGATCAATTGAGTATTGCTCCATTTGTTCCATCGGAAAACGCATTACTGTCTATAGCGAAAGATGACTTCAATAATAGTAATGCCATAGAATATATAGAATGGTCAGTCAACGGAGAAGATTATCCAGGTAGTGAGCTCAAGATCTACGAACCTGGCAAATACGATATATGTATTACTGCACATTTCCTTAATGGAAATTCCGGGAGTACATGCAATGAAATCATGGTAGGTTATCAGAGAAATGCCAACGCTATTGTTAAACAGATCAACGGTCAAAATCAAAAGGTTATCGCTTACGTGGAAGCCCCTGAGCATAATTTAAAATCAATACAATGGTATATTGAGGATAGCCTCGTTTCAACCAATGAAGTTTACAAAGATGAAAATGGTTTATCTGCTTTTCATTTAACTGCTAAAATGGAATTTACAAACGGCGTAAAACGCGAACAACAGGTTTGGGTCAATCGTAACAATCTCGATTATCGCATTGATGATATAACCCCCTTTGAATCTCAGTCGTCAGTAAATTGGGATCACACTGCGCGAATCGATTTTAGAGACGGTGATCATCATTACATCTCATATCCAACAAGCGCCGAACACTCTATTGACATATTGGATAAAGAAACTTTTGGTCAAAATAATGAAGGACAAGAAGTCCTACTTTTTAGAGGAACCCTAAACTCAACTTTTCTAAATGTTGAAACAGCAGAAATTGTTGAAGGGAATATTGAATTCAATTTAGGTATTGCACATTAATTGATTAATTTTAAATCTCTAAAGTTCAACTAATGCGACAATTTGTTTTCCTTACATTTATGTTTCTCATTCCATTTTCATGGGCTCAACCAGTCATCACTGCAGATGATCTTTTTGCAGCAGACGATACAGCCCGTGTTTCAGAAACAATGGACCCTAATATTGACATATCTATCACAGGACCAAATGCCGTATGGGATTTCTCCCATTTAATAGCCAACAGTCAACGCTTAGAGGAGGCCTTTCCCATTGCTGACGGAGGATTCATTCTAAACTTACAGTTCGGTCCAACGGCACCTCCCCCCTATGTATCAGACTATTTTCGACCGTTTGATGGTATTCCTTTTGAAGATTTTGGCAGTTTTTTACCCGTCAACATAGAAAATGTTAATCGCATCGTAAGAAAAGAAGACGACTCCCTATTTTATACGGGGCTGAGTATTACAGCAGATGGTCAACAATTCGGTTTCCGAAGTGATACTATCGAAACTGGATACCACTTCCCTCTTGAGTATGGAGATTCGTATACAAGTCGCGGGTATACTTATGCAGATTTTGATCCGTTGTTTACGGGAACATTTATTCAATACCGCCAACGCTATACTTCTGTAGACGGACATGGCACACTCGTAACACCTTATGGTAACTTTACTGCACTTCGTGCACATCACCGTATCGAGGAGCAAGACTCACTTTACGTTGAAATTCAAGGCTTCGGAAATTGGATCCCTATCGAACGGACCACTCATGAATATGAATGGTGGGTCAATGATGAGAAAAGACCAGTATGTAAAATCGAAACGGAAGAAGTTAATGGCAGTGAAAATATCACAGCGATCACATATCGCGATGAATACCTTGGTTTGGATGCTAGTTTAGCATCTAACAAACTTGTAGAATCTTCACTTTATCCCAATCCAGCTCGAGAATCATTTACAGTAAGAAGCAACAGTACAATTGAATCGATTCGCATTTTTGGATTGGAAGGTCGCCAACATAAACAAATCAATTTTACAAGTAGCGCGACAAAGCAAACGCTGAATACAGCAGCACTCCCTGCTGGCATGTACAAAGTGCAGTTAAAAACATCAAAGGGCGCTACTTTTTTAAAGCTACTTATCAAATAAATACGTAAATTTGTTCAAAGGCAAATCAGTTTGTCGCTGGTGGTCTTTAAGACCACGAGAGGAAAGTCTGGGCAGTATAGAGCACCGTACTTCCTAACGGGAAGGATTCGTCCGTTGATGAATACAGCAAGTGCCACAGAAAACAAGTAGCCCTGATGTTACAATCAGGGTCATAGTGAAAAGGTGAGGTAAGAGCTCACCGTTCCTTGTCGTGAGGCAGGAAGCAGGGTAAACCTTACGGACTGAAAGATCATGTAAACCAGGGCATTCCTAATGGAATATAGAGCTGCTCGCTCAACCTGGAGGGTAGATCGATGGATTCCGATTGTGAAATCGGAACTAGATAAATGACAAACATTCGCCTTTGGCGATTACAGAACCCGGCTTATGATTTGCCTTTTTTTTTGAAAGAATTGAAATAAAATATATGGAATTTTTACCTGAACGATTAGAGGAATACGTGAATGATCATACTTCTCCGGAAAATGATGTACTTTCTGAATTAAATCGTCAAACACATCTTAAGGTGCTACAACCAAGAATGCTCTCTGGACACCTCCAGGGAAGAGTTTTGAGTATGATGAGTAAGATGGTGCAACCTCAGCGTATTCTAGAAATTGGCACATACACAGGTTATGCAGCACTATGTTTAGCAGAAGGTCTGAGAGATCATGGAGAATTGATCACTATTGATGTTAACTACGAACTCGAGGATATGGTGAAAAGCTATATAGATAAAGCAGGGTTTTCAGATAAAATCAACTTAAAAATAGGAGATGCACTCGAAATTATACCGCAATTGGATAGATCATTTGATATAGTATTTATCGATGCTGATAAGACCAATTACTCGAATTATTACGACTTGTTGATTGATCACTTGCCTCAAGGTGCTATCATTATAGCTGATAATGTGTTGTGGTCAGGAAAAGTTATAGGAAACGTGAAACAAAATGACGACGATACCAAAGCGATTAAAGCTTTTAATGATAAAATACAAAGTGATCATCGCGTAGAAAATGTTTTATTTCCCGTGCGCGACGGACTCATGGTCATTCGAAAAAAATAATCAAAATGCGCGTAGATTTAAGATCTGATACAGTGACAAAACCCACTCCTGAAATGAAGGAGTTTATGATGAACGCACCAGTAGGTGACGACGTTTTTGAGGAGGATCCTACTATTAATGAATTAGAGGCTCATTCAGCACGCTTATTTGGGAAAGAAGCTGCCTTGTATTGTCCTTCTGGTACACAAACCAACCAAATAGCGATAAATGTACATTGTACTCCTGGCGATGAGTTGATCTGTTCAAAAGAAGCACATATTTACAAATATGAAGGAGGTGGCATTGCTAAAAATAGTGGTACTTCCATCAAATTACTGGATGGTGACCGTGGTCGTATTCATTATGAATCTGTTAAAGATGCAATCAATGATCCTGAAAATATACACTACCCGCTCACCTCTCTTGTTTGCCTGGAAGACACAATGAATCGTGGTGGTGGAGCCATTTACGATAGCAATGAAATTCAATCAATCGCTGCGCTTTGTAATGAGGAAGACCTTCCGCTGCACTTGGATGGAGCGCGGGTATTTAATGCGCTGATAGAAAATGGTGTGAATTATGAGACTTATGGCAGTTATTTTGATTCCATTTCAATTTGCTTATCCAAAGGACTCGGAGCTCCCGTAGGTTCCGTCCTCATCGGATCTGAATCTTTTATTAAACAAGCCCGCAGAGTCAGAAAGGTTCTCGGTGGTGGAATGCGCCAAGCAGGTATTATAGCAGCTGGTGGACTTTTTGCTTTGAAAAATAATATTGAACGACTGAAGATTGATCATCAACATGCACAAATGCTTGCCAAAACCCTTGATGAGCAGTCTTGGATTGAGCATGTAATGGATGTGCACACAAATATTGTCGTTGCACAAGTGAGCAGCGAAAAAAGCGTAGAACAAATCGTTGATAGTTTGGCTCGTGAAGATGTTTATGCTATGCCTTTTGGAGCCGATACTATCCGAATGGTAACGCACCTCGATAATACCCCAGCCCAAATCAATTATGCACAGGAAGTCATTGAGAAAGTATAATAACAGTATTCGGGTCCTCATAGTCGCTCTGACTGCGCTAAGTGCAGTAGGGTGCAATAGTGGTGATGAAACAACTGAAGTGATTAAAATGGATGATGTGATTCCAGAAGCATCACGAGATTATAATTACAACGATACGACAACCAACGAAAAAACAGAAGAAGACCTTTTTTTGAAAAATCTTCGTGTCATGATGCAACGAGAAGTAGGGGGGCTAAGTAAAAATAAATCTGTTATGAAGGATGCTTGGAAATATATACCTGATCGACTCCAAACAGATTCTAGCTTTTCTAGAACATTTACGTTGGATAGTGCTATAATACAATTTAAAATGTGGCAATTTGAGGATAGTCTCCGAACAATCAATGCGCTTTATAACTGGCTGGATTGCTTTGGTGATAATTGCAGTAGTGTTTCAATAGGAGATGATATCAATGTTTCCCCCAAGAGTTTTCTTCTACTACAAGATAACCAACATATCTATTTTATTCAGAGTCCAGGGATGATCAATGAGCACCAATGGCTTCAATTTATTGAGCACAATAAAAAAAACACCTCCTGGAATTACATACTTTTTCAAACTCCAGGAGGCACAATTCAATGGAAAGAACAACCCGATTAAAACGATTCTATTTCTTCCTCGGTATCTTCGACTTCTTTTTCACAAGATTTTAATGCCTCTTGATACTTTTTATCCGACTCGTCAGATCGCTGATTATAATCTGCCGGTGTCTTAAAATTCTCCACAGTGGTTTTCACATAACAATCGCAGTCGTAACTACCTGCTGTAATGCAATCATTCTTAACTTTTTGTTTCTTTTCATCAGTCCAGCCACCGCCACATGAAGACATCAACAGAACTGTTCCAATAGTAAACAAGCTAACTAATCTTTTCATAATGATATTATTTGTAAATTTGGAATAAGATTTGTTTAAAAGTAATCAATAATCAGTAAATTCAAAATTATGAAAATCAAATTAATACTATCCATGGCATTTTTAGTTGGTATGGTATGGACAACAAATGCTCAGGAAATCAAAGCTCACGGAGTCGAATTCCCAGCGAAAATGAAAATTAACAATCAAGTCGTCAAATATAACGGAGCGGGCCTGCGCGAAAAATACTTCTTCGATCTCTATGTTTCAGCACTCTATTTACCTGAGAAATCAGACGATGCACAGAAGATTGTGGACATGGACAAAGAATCTTGTATCCGTATCAAACTTGTATCGGATAAGGTAACTCGCGATAAATTTGTTGAAACTGTAAAAGATGGTTTTGGTACTTCTACAGAAGGAAAAGCTACAGATGCGCAGATCAAAGAATTTATGGACTACTTTAACACTGAGTTTAAATCTGGTGATGATATTATTTTGATTTACAAACCAAAAGAAGGTGTTCAGATCTATATGAATGGTAAAAACCTTGGAGGAACAAAAGGGCTTGAGTTTAAAAAAGCTCTATGGGGTATATGGTTTGGCAAAGAGCCTGCTGATAAAGGCTTAAAAAAGGCAATGCTAGGGAATATTTAAGTCACAGGTGTTCTTTTAAACAACTTTGAAGGGTGGAATTAATTTCACCCTTTTTTATTTTACAGCCACGAAATGCTTATTTTAGATTTTGCTATAAAAAACTGATAACTATGCGCTTGTGGCTTTTATCATTTCTATTTTTTCATACCGTGGTCGTGGCTCAGCCCCGAGAAGTAACAACCGTCGTACAAAAAGGACATATTCAACCTATTTCGGTTATTGCCTGGCATCCAAGTGGTAACTATTTTGCATCAGGAAGCACAGATCACTCCATTATACTGTGGGATTATCATTCTGGAAAACAAATACGTACGTTTAATCAACATACCGGAAAGATTAATGATCTCAAATTTTCGAAAAACGGCGAATGGCTTTTATCTGCGGGAGCCGATAATCTCGTCGCTATAATGGATTGTCAAAGTGGAGATGAAGTATTTACGTATTACTACAATGAACTTCACGCCTACCCGATGTCCGTTGCTTTTTCACCGGAAGAAGATTATGTTTTTATAGGTGATAACAGGGATCAATTCAGTCAGATCAGGGTCAGTGATCAGCAGAAAAATGCACAGCGAAAAGGTTTTTCGGCTCCAGTTAGCACGTGGAGCTGGTCAAAAAATCAAATAAAATCACTCGTTATTGATAGTTATGAAGGCGTTCATCTCGTCGATCGCAAAAAGAGCGATACACTTTTTATGGCATTCGACAGGCCTTACGACTACGCTTTCAATTCTTCAAAAAATTACGTAGCTGTGGGTTCAAACAAACTGAAAGCGAGCATTTTTGACACAGAAAGTGGAGCGCTAATTCACCATTTCGAAGCTGAACAACAATGTGATGGATGCAAAATGAAAATCGCTTTCAGTAAAGCTGGAGATCGCTTTGCTACTTTTGCTCGCGATAAAGGTCTATCCGTCTACAAAACAACAAACTGGAAGAAAGTATTCGACTTCACTGGTATTTCAGAGGCTGATAAGATTCAGTTTTCCCGTAATGGAAGATGGCTATCCATTAAGAACGATCAAGGCTTCACCCATGTGAATTTAGCTACGAACGAGCACTTCTCTACTTCGGCTAAAGATCAAAAATACATAAAAAGTCCTATACACCCTGATCTTCCCGTTCAACTCGTCGCAAATGACGTGTTTGGTATCACGGCAAAAAATATTACTTCAAATAAAGTCATCAGAAATTTTGGAGGTTTATTAAATGATAAAAAACAACATGTCAAATCACTAGATTACGTGTCATGGTACAACAAAAACATCATCAATCATTTAAAATTTAAACCAGCAGTAGCACTCGACGGAAGCGGTCAGTACCTCGCGATAGGAAAAGCGGATACATCAGTAGTTATTCAAAACCTTAACAACGGCACATTTCTGCCACGCTTCATCCATCATGCTACACCTATTTTTTCCGTTGTTTTTCATCCTTCTAAGCCGCTATTACTTACCGGCGATGCTGAGGGAATCGTAAAAATTTGGAATTATAAAACACATCGCCTTTTTTTTCAATTCAAACCACACGTTCGTTATATCCTGGATTTAGCATTTAATGCCAGTGGTGACGAACTCATAACGTCGAGCTGGGATGGCTTTGTAAATCACTGGAAATTTGACATTTCCAAAACACAGAAAACCAAGCTCATCGATCGTATTGACCTCAAAAACAACTCGGGATTCAGCGTTGGCTTTTCGCCCCGCGATCTTTATTTAGCCGTTGGTGACGTTCAAAAAAATATGCTTTTATATGAAGCGGATACTAAAACAAACATCGATAAATTTAAAGGGCATTCGCGTACCATATCTGACTTTTGTTTTTTCAAAGTAAATAACCAACAACGACTGGCTACAGTTTCTAGAGACGGATGGCTCAAAATATGGGATTTCAACACGGGCACCCTATTAGATAAGTTCGCTACTAAAAACAACCGTGCAATGCTAAGTATCAGCCATCATCCAGACCTTAACCTTTTAATCGCGGGAAATACTAATCGGCATATCTATGGCTACAACTACATTTCGCGCCAACTTGAATTCAATTTTGATGCTCATCCTTCAGGCGTCAATTGGGTAAAATGGAATGCACCGGCGAATGAACTCTTGAGCAGAGGTGTAACGGGCGAAATCAAACATTGGATGATCGACTCAAATGCTGTCCACCTCAACTATACGCTTCATGTCATCGACCGCAATGAATGGCTTCTGATGGCACCGAACGGTCTATTTGACGGCACTCAAAAATCGATGCAGTATATCAATTATGTCAAAGGCTGGAATTCGCTGGAAATAGACTTGTTTTTCGACAAATACTATACCCCAAAGCTCTTTGAGCAGTTGGCTGCATCCCAGCCCATGAGAGATCGCGGACTAAATGAAATGATGGAAGAAATACCCACATTTGAATTGAAAATGGAAAACTTTCAGGGAGACAAAATTACCGTAAACCCCGATTCTACGTATCAACACAGCAGAGGAGAATTAACATTGAGTGTCGATTATACTGGATCCAAATCCGATCTTCAATCCATCGCTGTTTTTAATAATAACAAGCGATCAGCGACTATCGAATTTGAGGGTGTTCCAGTATTTCGCAGCGCCAACAAGGAAAAAACTTTCAGTGTGAATCTCGCTCCTGGACACAATGATTTGCGGTTAGAATTGATCACAAAGCGCAACCTCCGTTCAGCCTCCAGGACGCTGCGCGTGCATTATGACACTTTAATGGGAAAGCGGGAACTTTTTATCGTTGCACTGGGCATCGACAAATACGAAAATTCAAATTACGACCTGAATTATGCCAAAAATGACGCAAAAAGCTTTATTAAAGAGCTCAGTAGTAACGCGAATATGCTGTTTGAAGCTGTTCACACCTATTCCCTCTATAACAAAAGTGCAAACAAAGTTGACTTACACCAGACCATTCGCAATTTGAAGTCCGAAATCGGTCCCGAAGATGTATTCGTATTTTATTATGCCGGACACGGCGTTATGATCCCTGCTCCACAAAAAGATGTTTCCACCTTTTTTCTGGTCATGAGTGATATCACCAATATGTACGGTGATTTTTCGAAGATGTCCCAGAAGGGCTTTTCAGGAGATGAATTGTTTCAACTGGCCAAAAATATTCCCGCACAAAAACAATTGTTCATCATTGATGCTTGTCAATCTGGTGGTGCTCTACAAGCCGGAAATTTCAGAGGTGTTGAACGCGAGAAAGCTATTGCTAAACTGGCACGAAGTAGCGGTACATTTTTCATCACCGCCTCTCAGGAGATGGAATATGCTAACGAATCTAGCGATTTGGAACACGGAATATTCACTTATGCTCTCCTCGAAATGATGAATCGTGAGAATACGATTTCTCCGGCTTTTAGTACGGACGCCATTATCAGTGTAAGCGAGTTAAAATCCTACGTCGAAACTAGAGTACCCGAACTCTCTAAGCTATACAAAGGGGCTAGTCAATATCCAACGGGCTACAGTTTCGGCAATGATTTCCCAATTATCGAAAGAAAGTAATGGCCCTTATAAAAAGCGTTTATTCCACGATCAATTTCAAGTCAATTTGTTGCCCCCCTTCCCTTACGCGCAGAATATAAAGACCTTCAGACAAAGTGCTCACATCTATCACAGCACTTTTTGCATTTACGGCCTGAGCAAGTAAACGCTTACCGTTCATATCGTAAATACAGACTCGTTCAATCGGCTTCGCAGCTGAAACTGTTGTTAGGTCTGTTGCGGGATTTGGGTAAACGTTGGGAATTGACAACGCTTCTTCGTTCAAACTAGCTCCCGGCACGAGCCGAAAGCCGTCAGAAGCGATAGAATCGATTAAACCAGCATTATTTTCAGAGCGGACGGAAAAATAGTACCAATCGCCCGCAACAAAATTAGACGAGGATACATTTAAAATCGCGGTATCCTGAGCATTGAGAGTCCACGCTACGATATCATCAATATAAGGTTGCGTACCAATGGCAAACTCATATGTATTAACTAAGGAATGCGTATCTACTGCTGACCAGTTAGCATGTGCTCGCAATACTTGATTATTATAAATCGTATCCTGATCCATTCCCGCTACATCCCCATCATTTAAATAAAATAGATGGGGTGGCGTCCAGTCCACGTCAATTAATGATTCATCCACTGTTGACAAATTATCCGCATTATCCTTCACGATTGATAGTATTCTACCCGCTGGTTTAGAGGGACTTGCATTTTGAACTTGAATATCATCCATAGGGCTATTACCCACCTCAATTATAACGGATGGATAACGGGATCGATAAACAGTCATCGAATCGATTTCATATTGTGCATTTCCAGAACGAAAGGAAATATAGTCACCAGTCAAAATGGGGCTACCATCTGTCCACTGACCAACGAGTTCATCATCTACATAAATCCAAACACCGCCACCAATGCGATCATAGATTAATTTAAAATCATACCACGTATTTTCTTGAAAATTAAACGCTTTGTTCACGACAGGAGCTCCAAAAACATCATTCTCAACCTTGTAGAATTGTACCTGATCATCGTCCAAACGAAACCAGACGAAATAAGAATCTCCTCTATTGGTGGCGACTGAATCATTACAAAATATATGGAGTCCTGCTCTACGATTTGTTCCACTTCCACTTAATTTACCTTTCCAGTGATAAATATGATGATTTGAGAGACTTTGGTTTAATGGTGCCCATATATTTGTATTACTGAGTGTTTCATTCGTTTGAGCTAACGTATTATTGGCCGTTTCCGCCCAATTCCCTGCCACTGATTGCCATTCTGGTAAAAGCGATGCATCCTCAAAATGATCATTGAAAAACCCACGTTTTTCATTAGCTTTCCAGGAACCATTAATGCGATGTCCAACATGATAATATGATTTATGTATACCCGTCCCATTGGCGTCATCCGTATCGTTAAAATCCTGATTAAAATCTGAAGTTTGCCAACTACTTGAAGGCGTTGGATCTACTGTAGTGATCGGTTCTGTATCGTCAATGGTACATGAATAAGTCCCTTCAAAGCCACTTGAAACGGTGCTACCGTCCGAAGTGAATTTAAAAGTCACCTCTCCGGAACTCGTATTAAAACTGGGCGGAACAGTTGTTCCCGAGAATGGACTCCCAGCAATTTGCGGTGCATTAACATCACCTCCGTCATAAATATAAAGATAATCAAATCCCTGCTCCACATCAAAAGAGGAAAAGGAAACAGATAAACTTACAGCATTTTCAGGCGCAATGGTAAAAGTATAATTTTCATTATTATAATAGTTTTTTAATGGTCCCCCACCCGCATCATAAAAAGTTCCTGAGCAAGGTTGAACGGCACAATCAGTGAAGTGATTCTCAATTTCATTCCAAAGTTCAGTATATCCGTCGTCGTACCCTAGAGCCCATATTCCCATACCAGCTAATCCACGCTGATTGATAAAGTCCATACGTTCTCCGAGTTCGTCTTCCTCAGAAATAAAACTCTGAACGGGAGTTCCTCCGTCGTAATAATTGTAGTAAACCGATCGACTTTCAGGGTCATAGTTTCGATTTGCTGAGCTATAATTTCCACTCAAATTATCTTTCGCATCGTTATAAAAAACTGGCGATCCACTGCTCGTTGTTGTAGCTGGTAAGTTGTGTAAAGAAACATTCCACTCCCTTCCGTAATAAGGCAATCCCAAAATTAATTTCGACGCCGGCACACCCTCATTGCGATAATAAGTTGTCGATTTGGATAAGGTATAATTATAGGAATTTTGAAAATGAAAAAGGGGATCATTTGGACCGGCATTGGAGCTTCCTGACCAATAATAATCATATCCCATAATACAGAACAAGTCAACATGCGGTTCTAAGGCAGCTATATCATAAAACCCACTCCAATCTACAGCATGCATAGCGATTGATACTTGAGAACCAGGTATCTGATTGTGCATTTGTGTGCAAAGATCAATCATAAAAGATGTATAATCGGCTGAAACACTAGAGGGCATGCTTTCAAAATCAATATTCACTCCATGTGCTCCTCTGCTCTGTACCAGATTAATCAAATTGTTAATGAGCGTCTGTCTGGAGGAATTACTAGTTAGAAAAGTGGCATGATCCGTGAACAAGGTAACACATAAATTTA
>CAJXMN010000064.1 GCA_913056215.1 uncultured Flavobacteriales bacterium
AGGAGGTAGAGATTCGTTCAGTACTTACTTGTGAACTCAAAAGAGGTGTCTGTTCAAAATGTTACGGGAGAAACCTCGCTACAAACCGCGAGTCTCAGTTAGGTGATTCTGTTGGTGTAGTTGCTGCTCAGTCTATTGGTGAGCCTGGAACTCAGCTGACATTAAGAACCTTCCACGTTGGTGGTACGGCTTCTAACATTGCCGATGAAAATGATTTGAAAGCAAAAGCTTCAGGTCAGCTCGAAATCGATGAGTTGCGTACAATTACACGCAAGGAAAAAGATGGGTCTGAGAAAGAAATCGTTGTAGGACGTTCTGCAGAGCTAAAAATCATTGATGAGAAAACAGGTCTTGCTGCGATGACAGGTAATATTCCCTACGGTGCGGAAATGGTTGCTGAAAATAACACGAAAGTGAAAAAAGGCGATGTGATCTGTACTTGGGATCCCTATAACGCTGTTATTGTATCTGAATATAGCGGTATTCTCGAATTTGAGAATGTAATTGAAGGAGTGACTTACCGAGAAGAAGTCGATGAGCAAACTGGATTTACTGAAAAAGTAATTACGGAGACGCGAGATAAGAAGAAAAACCCAACCATTCTCATTAAGGATAAAAAGGGTGAAATACTTAAATCTTATCCAATTCCAGTAAATGCACACGTTTCTGTAAAAGAAGGAGACCAGATTAAGCAAGGGCAAAGTCTTGTGAAAATTCCACGAGTTGGTGGTAAAGGTGGTGATATCACTGGTGGTCTGCCGCGAATTACAGAGCTTTTTGAAGCGCGTAACCCATCGAACCCAGCTGTGGTTTCAGAAATTGATGGTATCGCGAGCTACGGTAAAATTAAACGTGGTAATCGCGAGGTGATTATTGAAGCGAAAACTGGAGAGAAAAAGAAATATCTCGTTCCGCTCTCAAAGCATATTCTCGTTCAAGAAAATGATTTTGTTCGAGCTGGACAATCATTGTCGGATGGTGCGATTACACCAAAAGATATCTTGAATATTCAAGGCCCAACGGCGGTTCAAGAATATCTTGTAAATGAAGTACAGGAAGTATATCGTTTGCAAGGTGTGAAAATTAACGATAAGCACTTTGAAGTGATTGTTCGTCAAATGATGCTGAAAGTTGAGATCTCCGATGCTGGAGATACAAAATTCCTTGAAAATCAAGCCGTACATAAAGCAGATTTCATCACAGAGAATGATCGTATATTCGGACAGAAGGTGGTTGTTGAACCTGGAGATTCTGAAAATCTCAAACCAGGTCAAATCGTTTCTGCTCGCAAGTTGCGTGATGAGAACTCTCAATTGCGAAGAGAAGATTTACAAACGGTCGAATCTCGAGATGCTGTCGCGGCCACGTCTAAGCCTTTATTGCAAGGTATTACACGATCTTCGCTTCAAACACAATCGTTTATTTCTGCGGCTTCGTTCCAGGAAACGACTAAAGTGTTAAACGAAGCAGCAATATCTGGAAAAGAAGATCACTTGCTCGGATTAAAAGAGAACGTGATTGTTGGACATCAGATACCAGCAGGTACGGGTACACGCGTTTTTGACGATATGATCGTGGGATCGCAAGAAACCTATGATGAACTTGTGTCAGATGAAGACTAATCGAATATAAAATAGTTACAAAATATAGGCTATCAGCTTTGAGTTGATAGCCTTTTTTTATTAATTTTAGTGATATGGAAAACGATAATTCAAAAGAAAACAAACTCAACATTGAACTGCCCGAAGATGTGGCGGATGGTATTTATTCGAATCTCGCTGTAATCACGCATTCACAATCAGAATTCGTGTGTGATTTCGTTCAGATGATGCCTGGTATGCCAAAGGCAAAAGTGCGCTCACGGGTCGTAATGACTCCCGAAAATGCCAAGCGTTTATTAAATGCATTGCAGGATAATATTTCCAAATATGAAGAACAGCGCGGAAAAATTGCGGCTGAAGGACAGAATCTACCACCAATGAATTTCGGTACTCCGCAAACCGAAGCATAGCTATTAATAATTGTTCGTACCTATTAAAAATTAAGAAAACATGAGTAAGTATGATGTGACCATTATAGGGTCTGGACCTGGAGGATACGTCGCAGCAATCCGCTGTGCTCAACTCGGGATGAAAACGGCTATCATTGAAAAATACGATACCCTCGGAGGTACATGCCTGAATGTAGGTTGTATTCCTTCTAAAGCACTGCTCGACTCTTCTGAACATTTTCACAATGCTGAAAAGTCATTTAAGGATCATGGAATCAACTTAAAAGATCTTAAAGTTGATTTTAAGCAGATGATTGAGCGTAAGAATAAAGTTGTTGACCAAACCTGTCAGGGCGTTAAATTTCTAATGGACAAAAACAAAATTGATGTACATCATGGTTTGGGGTCTTTTGTCGATAAAAACACGATAAAAGTTACGGATAGCGAAGGGAAGGAGAACGAATTGAAAACGGATAAGGTTATTATTGCGACTGGTTCTAAACCAAATTACTTTAAAGGTATGGAGCCGGATAAAAAACGCATTATCACTTCAACTGAAGCGCTTGAATTAAAGGATATACCCAAAAAAATGATTGTTATCGGTGGCGGTGCCATCGGATTAGAGATGGGGTCGGTATATGCTCGCCTCGGAACGCAAGTGGAAGTCATTGAATTCGCCAAGTCCATCATTCCAACTATGGATAAAACGATGGGGAAAGAATTGACCAAAGTGTTGAAGAAGATTAAAATGAAATTCAACATGGAGCACAAGGTTCAAAATGTTGAAAACACGGGCAAAGGTGTAAAAGTTACGGCATTGAACAAAAAAGATGAAGAGGTATCTTTTGAAGCGGATTATTGCCTGGTAGCCGTAGGTCGTAAAGCATACACAGAAGGTTTGGGTCTTGAAAATGTAGGACTTTCAACCAATGATCAAGGGAAGCTTGAAGTCAATGAAAATTTACAAACGTCTGTCGATAATATTTATGCGATCGGTGATGTTATTCGCGGCGCTATGCTGGCACATAAGGCCGAGGATGAAGGTGCGTTTGTTGCTGAAAAGATGGCTGGTGAATTACCGCATATCGATTACAATTTAATCCCTGGTGTCGTATACACTTGGCCGGAAGTTGCCGCAGTTGGTAAAACGGAGCAAGAACTAAAAGAAGAGGGTGTCGATATTAAAATCGGTTCTTTTCCAATGAAGGCTTTAGGCAGAGCTCGTGCATCTACAGACGTTCAGGGACTCATTAAAATTATTGCCGACAAAGAGACAGATGAAATTCTCGGAGTTCACATGATTGGAGCACGCGCAGCCGACCTTATCATGGAAGGCGTTGTAGCTATGGAATATCGTGCCTCAGCAGAAGATATCGTGCGCATGTCACACCCGCATCCAACGTATTCTGAAGCGGTGAGAGAAGCAGCAATGGCTGCCACGGATGACCGTGCAATACATATTTAGATCGCCGAATTTAAAAGCATATTACAACCTCGTGGCCATGCTGCGGGGTTTTTTCGTACCAGAAATTACAAAACCAACTGAATTAGGAGTTGCGATTGCACAATAATTACCTTCATCTGTTTTAATAATAGATGATAAATGTAGTTTGGTTCAAAAGAGATTTGCGCTGGGAAGATCATCAGCCTTTATCCGAAGCGATTCGATCGGGATTGCCAACGATTTGTTTCTTTAGTATTGAGCCTGACCTGGTCAATTCTGTTCACTACAGCAACCGTCACTGGAAGTTTATGCTGGAGTGCATTGAGGAGTTGCGGGCCGAATTTAGCACTTGTAATCTGCCTTTCTACCTCCTGGAAGGTGACGTCACGACCATCCTGGATGCAATTTATGAAGAACACGGTCCTTTTCGTTTACTTTCTCACATGGAGACGGGCATTGCGGTAACTTACGAGCGCGATAAAAAAGTAAAGAAATGGTGTCGGAGGCATGAAATCGACTGGTTAGAATATCAGCAACAAGCCGTGCAGCGCGGCAGAACAAATCGAAAAGATTGGTCGCGATGCTGGGACCGTTTTATGTATGCTCCGATACCGATAGTAGTTTTATCCGAGATGAAGGTTGCTCTACTCTCGAAGGATACGCTTGAGCAGTTTTCTCCGAAGCTTGAGGTGAAAGCGGAACATGATGATATGCAGCGAGGGGGACGAAGTGCAGGACTTGCATATTTGCATTCTTTTCTCAGAGCGCGCCATACCAATTACAGCCGACACATTTCTAAACCGGCGGAGAGCCGATCTTCTTGCAGTCGATTATCCCCCTATTTAGCTTGGGGAGCGATTTCCATTCGCGAAGTTGTTCAAATGACTGTAAATCAAATGAAAAATAAATCTTATAAGCGAAATTTGGCCAATTTTAAATCTCGACTACACTGGCATTGCCATTTTATACAAAAATTGGAAAGTGAACCAGCTATCGAATTCAACAATCAGAATCGTGCCTTTGACCAAATTCGAAATACGTTGAATCATGATTGTTTAGCGCGATGGAAGACTGGTCAGACAGGAATTCCGTTAGTAGACGCTTGTATGCGCTGTCTGAATGCGACAGGTTATATTAACTTTCGAATGCGCGCAATGCTCGTGTCGTTCTGGACACATCACCTCATGCAACCTTGGCAACCCGCCGCAGATCATTTGTCACAGCAATTTCTCGATTTTGAACCGGGAATACATTTTTCACAAATCCAAATGCAAGCCGGAACAGTCGGTTATCATACCTTGCGCACTTATAATCCCACCAAACAGGCTCAGGAACACGATCCCAAAGCTTCATTCATAAAAAAATGGGTACCTGAACTCAGCGAACTGAATGCCCATCATGCCATCGAGCCATGGTCGTTAACGCCGATGGAGGAAATGATGTATGATTTTAAACTCGGAACGGCTTACCCCGAACCGATTTGTAATATTGAAGCAGCAGGTCGCTATGCGCGAGATACATTGCATAAACTCAAAAAATCAAAACGAGCGCGCCAATTTGCTCAAAAAATAAGCGATGTCCATGTCAACAAATAAGGAAACACATATTCATTGGTTTGGTAATGATTTGCGCATGGTGGATCAACCATTTGCACGAATAACAAATGGAATACAGCAATTGATTGGTTTGTACGTTATTGACCCAAAGCGAATCGCCTTTAATCAATGGGGGTTTCGGAATATGTCGCTGCAACGCTTGCAAGTTTTGCGCGAACATCTCATCGATCTTGAGCGAGATCTTGCCGATCAGGGTATTCCGCTTATGGTGCGCTGGGGTGATCCGCGTGATATTGTACCGCGCGAGACTCAAAAGCGTAATGCTTCACTGAGTTTTATGAAGGAATATGCGACCCATGAGCGGAATGCCCAATCGCAGGTGCTCGATCAACTCGATCCTGCGTACGTCTTTCAATATGATGGCAATTTTTTACTGCAACCCGATGACTGCTCCTGGGATGACAGTTTTCCCGCGTCGTTCTCACGCTTTCGGAAAAAAGCAGAAAAAATATTGAAGCATCAAACATATATATTGGAAGAACCACTGAAGCGTCGAAATAAAATTATAGAACCGCTTTTAAAAGAGAGTCAACGCGAGCTACACGAACATTCAGCGATACCATTTCCAGGGGGTACAAACGCGGGAATTGATCGTTTAAATGCGTACCTCTTCCAATCGAAAAGGGCAAGTACCTATAAAAAGACGAGAAATGGATTGCTCGGTAAAGATTATTCTACAAAATTTAGCTTTTGGTTAGCTGTTGGAGCGTTAAGTCCGTTGATGATCATGAAAGAGCTTAAAAAATACGAGGAAAAAGAAGGATCAAACAAATCAACCTATTGGATCTTTTTTGAACTTCTATGGCGTGACTTTTTCCGACATGCAGGGAAATATTATAAAGATGATTTTTTTGCTAAAAATGGTTTACAGAAGAGTAGCTGGGGCTATCATGAAAGCAAAATTGCTTTTGATGAATGGGTTAATGGTAACACGCTAAATGATTTTGTAAATGCCAACATGGTAGAACTGAAGGAAACGGGGTTTATGTCGAATCGCGGTCGACAAAATGCCGCTAGTTTTTTGGTTCATGATCAACAAGAGGACTGGCGAAAAGGAGCAGCCTGGTTTGAGCATTGTTTACTGGATTATGATGTTTACTCCAATCATGGCAACTGGCAGTATGTTACGGGGGTATCCTTTAATCCCAGAGGTGGGAGTCAATTTAACGTAGAAGCACAAGCAGACCGCTATGACAGCGATCGTCGATTTCGTCAAACCTGGTTAAAAAATTGAAATTATGACAGAAGAAGTAAGTATTGTTTTTCCGCATCAGCTTTTTGAAGATAATCCGTGTCTTGATAAACATCGGCGCGTTTTTTTACTCGAAGATGATCTATTTTTTAATTATCAACGGTTTCATAAGCAAAAATTGGTGTTGCATAGGGCCTCAATGAAATTTTATGCCGATTTTCTCGCAAACAAAGGTTTTCGCGTGACGTACATTGATTACGCAGATTATGAGGACCTGGGCGCTTTTTTTAAACGCGATTTGAGTGATGAAAAAGTGCAAAAAATTCATTTTTGTGATCCGGTAGATGATTATTTAACCAAGCGGATTCGGAAATGGTCAGAGGAGGTGAATCTTGAAATGATGCAACATGATACTCCTATGTTTCTAAATAACAATCAAGACAACGAGCAGGCACTCGGTAAAAAAAAGGATTATTATCGCATGGCAGATTATTATCGGCATCAGCGTAAACGACTGAACATTCTCGTGGAGGACGGAAAACCGTTACACGGAAAGTGGAGTTTTGACGCTGACAACAGGCAGTCATTACCAAAGGATTATCGCGCTCCGAATCCTTATATACCTCTAAAAAATCAGTATGTTTCCCGGGCTATCGACTATGTGGAGTCCGAATTTTCAGATCACCCTGGTTCGCTCGAACATTTTATGTACCCCGTCACTTTTGAGGAGGCAAGAGAAAGCTTAGCAAATTTTTTAGAATATCGATTTGACCAATATGGTCCTTACCAGGATGCCCTTTCAACAGAACAACCGTTTCTCCATCACAGTTTGATTTCCGCTGCGCTCAACAACGGTTTGCTCACCCCGAACTATGTCATTGATGAGGTATTGCAGGTTTATCGGGACCGCGATGTTCCCTATTCGAGTGTAGAGGGCTTTATTCGGCAGGTTATTGGCTGGAGGGAATTTATCCGCGCTATTTATATACGGCACGGAGGGCAAGAGCGCAACAGGAATTACTGGAAAAATAACCGGTTACTGAATCCTGCACAACTTGAGCGCATGCCGCTGCTAAATAAAGTTCAAGAAAAGGTGAAAAAGTATGCCTATGCTCATCATATTGAGCGATTGATGGTCCTCGGCAATTTTATGCTGTTGTCCGAATTACACCCGGATGAAGTGTACAATTATTTTATGACGTATTACATTGACGCTTACGACTGGGTGATGGTACCGAATGTATACGGAATGAGTCAATTTGCCGATGGAGGATTGATGTCCACGAAACCTTACGTGAGTAGTTCCAATTATCTGAAAAAAATGGGAGCTAAAATGGATAAATCGGCAGCTAAGATATGGGATGCTTTATACTGGAGATTTATGTATCGCAATAAAGAATTTTTTGAATCCAATCACCGAACGAAAATGATGGTGCACCATTTGGATAAGATGAGCGAAGAGAAGCTGAATGACCTGTTGCATACTGCCAATACGTTCCTCGAGGAATTTGAGGTAAGGCGGGCTTGATTCGCTTTAGGAAGTAAATAATTTTAGAAAGGCTGGCAGAACCATGTTTTTTACGCACTACTGCACCACCATTTTCTTCTCTTCTATCAATTTGCCGTTTTTGATGAGGCGCACCAGGTAACCACCCGAAGAAAAATTGTGTTCGATAAAGTAGATGCTTTTTGCATCGGGGAGGGCGACTTGCTTGACTTTTTTGCCTCCCATGGTATAAAATTGCAGCGAAGCATTCTCGATAGTACCCGACTCTACAGTGATTACTTCTCCTTGAGCAACGGGGTTGGGGTAGAGGTGGAAGAAATGATCTCCGATGTTGCCGTAAGCCCCTTCTTCTACTTGAACCTGCAGAGCGACCGTATCCGCTGCTCCGTTACAGCCGTGGGCGATGAGCGTCACGTCGTACTGCCCTTCATCAGTGTAGGTGTGCGCTATTGAATCGACTTCTTCATCTGTGTGCAGCGTATCACCATCGCCAAAAATCCAGGTATACCTCCCGGCATTCATGCTGTTGTTGGTAAAAAACACTTCATTTTTGTTGGTTTCATAACTAAATTGTGCCTCGGGGGGCGACAAAAAGCCCAAACAATTGGTGCGCAGCAAGTACGCAAACTGACCGGGTTTGTTCTGACTAGTGAACTTGGGATTTCTCACTTGCCCACCTAACACAAAACCGCCGTCTGATAGCTTTTCAATGTCGTTGATTTCGTATGATGCGTCATTCATCGAATCCAGAGGATAATAGTGATAATATCTAATCCAATTGTACTCTCCATCAGCAGAAAAGTTATAAAACCGAACTTCGACTGTTTTCGTAATTGGTGGATTTAGTATGCTACCTTCTAAAATATCTAAATGCGCTCTAGCTGCAACAAATGCTGTATCATTTACTTTTCTGATACGCTGTATACTGCCTGAATAAGAGACACCATTGCCCCAGAAGTCCTGCAACTCCTTTTTCCAGACAATATTCATATCGGGGTCAATTTTTGCTAATACTGGTTTGACTTGAAAATAATCATTGTTGCCACTTTCACCAAAGAGCTTTGAATCAAAATATTGCAGGTAGATGGTGTCGTTGTCGAAGTAAGATGAGCCTGGAATGGCGTAGCAATACTGTCCATCCTGAAAGGTCTTTTGTTCCAAAACATTCCCGTTTTTGTCCAATGTCAAGAAATGATTTTTTGCCCAGTTCTGCTCAGCCCAACCGGGACCAAAACGTTCACTTTCAAGGGTGTGCATTCGAAAGGTGTCTGTCGATTGTTTTTTCAAATTCAATCCTTTATAATGACAGTCTGTGTTACAATGTCTCCTTTTTTTCCAGATAATATCACCAGAAGATCTTATTTTCATGAGCAGGGTACCATTAAGATTATATTGAGTTCCATTTTCCGAAAAATCATTGAAATTGACGTTGACCAGGTAGGAACTGTCGCGTGTATGCAAGAGTTTGGAGTAATCAAAAAACTGTACACTATCCTCTGGGAAAGCGGTGTAAACGGTGTCGAGATAACGATTTCCCTGTAAATCGTATTCAATCAAACGAAAACTGTTACCCCCGTCAAAAATATCGCGGTAGACATTGACGAGATGACCTGAGCTATTGGTGTCAGTATCTACATTACCAAAATGTACTTTTTGCAGATGATCGGGATCCCAGTAATTCACAATTTCATCCAGGTTTCCGGCGCTATCAATTTGAGCGAACGTCAGTTGCAACCGAGTTGTCGTATTTCCGGAACCCAATGTAAGATAAATACTATCATCTTGAACGTAAATATCGCTCAATATCGAAAATGTATCTATGTCATGATGATTGTACACTTTCTGAAAACCATATTGCCCCCATGCGGTCGTTCCCAACAACACAAAGATCAGTAGTATTCTCAGTTTTTTTTGCATCGCATCAATGGACTATAAACTTCTTCACGGTAACGCTTCCGGTGTTGTCAGTCACTTGAACAAAATATACCCCCGTGCGCGGCGTTTGAAGCTCAATTTGGGCCTGCTCGCCGTCAATGGTTTTGTTGATGGGCATTGATTTGCCATCTATCGCTGCCACCTGAATACCTTTAATTTCGTCACCTTCTTCTACCATTACAACGAATCGACCGGCGTTGGGGTTGGGGATGAGCATGACTTTTTGTTTTTGCTCCATTTGGTCTTCCGGTGCTGCTGGTGCTTGAGCCATCGATTTCGGGTTTTCAGGAGCCCCCACCGGATCCTGGCAATTTCCGGAAAAGAAACAGAGTATATTGTTGGCTTGTTGCCCACCAATGTAGTTGGGATACTGATCCCGTATACTCTTGAGCCGTTCGATTTTTATTGAGTCCAGGCTTTTGATGAATTGTTGATCGCCAAACAAGGTATCAAGGGCGTACTCCTTCATTGTAACAAAACTTTCCAGGTTGTTGTAAATGTAGGTGTTGTTAGTAGAGGACATCGTGCTAACTATTGTATCCAATGCTGCGTTGGCTGAGGCGAAGTCTTTTTTACCGAGGTAGAGGTCAGTGTATTGACGCCACAGCATGTCATCGTCTCGTTTTTCTATGAACTGCTCTGTTGCTTCCCAGTTGTGTTCCGTTGTATCGCTGTATTCGTCCTTCAGCAACCATCCGGCTACTTCGGCTCTCCGCGTATCGAGGGCAATGATCGTATTGATTTTCTCTCCTCTGACTGAAACTGTTGAGTAGCGCATATCGTCAATATCATCATAATAATCCTGCGGGAGGGGTTCGGGTTTCTCCAGTAAAAAATCCATGAACTCTGCGGATTGTGCCACTTCTACATTTTGCATGATGATACTGGCATACCAGTCATGCGGGTAATGCGGGTCATACTGGTTGCCCAGTGTTTTCAGTAGATCAGCAGACAGATACGGACTGGCCGCTTCGAGTTGCTGTTTTAACTCCTCCCAGTCTGTTGTCTCTAAATTGTTCACCGCATCAAATAACGCCTCAGTATTGTTGTGGTCATAGAGCTGGCTGAGTTCAGCTTCGGCATCGTCGAGAGCGTTATTGATGCTGTCCAAAGAGGTGTTGAGGTCACTTTTTACAGAACCGGACAATATCGCGCCTATGGTAACGCCAATGACGGGGTTTCCGAAGTTGGATTTACATAAGTTCTCATCAGAATTTAAGATTTCAATCTCCACATTTCCCACCAATTCAGTCGGTATTTCCGGTGTGTTGTTATAGGCATAGTAAACGATTTCATCGGCATCTGTACTTCTGATATGTCGCTCCAACCCGTAACTGCCAAAGTTGCCCGTAAAAGTATTGCCTGCCGGTTCATTGGGGAGCCCTTGCTTTAGCCGAACCCCTTTGTTGTCATTGAACCCGGAACCGCCAGAAATATATTGATCTGAACTGTGGTTGCTGTATTCATTGCACAGGAATTGGAGACCCGAAACAATATTTTGATCCGTTTCATCATTCGTATTCACCCCAGAGGCATATTCACTTAGCCAAACGTTTTTGTTTTGATTGCGGTAGACCTGGTTGTTTTCAATACCGCTATTGCTAATAAAGTTACTTTCAAAATTTTGCGTTGCTGCTTCACTTTCAAAAATGTTACCCTCAATGGTGTAGCCGGAAGAATTGGATGTTCGAATTGAAGCCATTCTGTAGAGTTCCGCCGGGTAGTTTTGTTCGAGAAGGAAATAGTTGCGCGTAACCATGGCATCGTTAACACCTTCAAGTCTCACACCGTAGCGGTTGTTGTTAAACATACAGTGATCTACTTTTATGGTCGCTAAACTATTTCCATTCATCGCGTGAACACCTTTATACAAGTTGGTGAAGTGAGAAATATCAAAATCAGTTGAATCAAAATCGTCATGTGTATTGGCAGGGTCTCCTACATTCATGAGGTCAAGCCTTCTCCCTGTTACGTTATAAGAGGCGTCATAGCTCAGTATACCTACTGCATACTCTTCGTAATCGGATAAGTAGGATCTTTGGTCTTCAAAATCACATCCTTTAATGTTGACCCCGTTCACATCATAAAGCGTGATGGCCGGGTTAATGTTCAGATTTCCCGTTTCCTGATAATCATCATCCCATATAAATTTGCAGCTGGATATCATTCCTTTGTTTTTTCTTTCATTTCCGTTCGTTGTAAAGTCATGATACGGCATATATTCGATAGATTTCCAATTGTTTTTAAACGTAGAATTGTATGCATAAAGCAGTCCGCCAGTGGTGTTCCAGTTTCCGTGCTCCCAAACATTAATAGCGATGCGAGCATTTTCAATCAAGGCGTTATTTTTTATGAGTAGTAAGCCTTGATTAGAAGCAGACTGATTCGCAGTTTTATCGCCGTGTATTTCAATACCTTTCCAGAAATCATTACAATAATTGGTGAGCACACCTCCGTCAAGATTGAGTCGACCACCAGGTTTGATGACAATTTTTTTATCATAAGCCACCTGAACTGTATCTTTGATAGTTAGTGTCGCACCGTCTTTAATCACAATATCTTCTTTCACTATTTTAAAATCATTCCACTCCACATTGCTCGTAATTTCCTGTTGATAACTACTGGTCAATTCAAAAGGAACCTCAGATTTCCACATCCCTCGCCCGTAAGTAGAAACGTATAATTCATTTGCGCAATAATCATATTGCATGCCTGTTATTTCGACCATGGGCAGTCGTTCAGAAAAGCACTCCCATTGGCTCATCCCGTTCATTCGATAGTATACTCCAACACTCGTGGCACAGAATATCAAATTTTGATCGCTTTCAATTGTTAGTAACCGTTCTACAGGTAAAGCAGGCAATCCGTCAGAAAAATCTTCGAAGCTATCTCCATAGTCTGTTGATTTAATTACGCGAAAGCGTTCGTCAGTAATCGTACCATTTTTCTTATGCGTGCCACCTATACCACAATATACGACGCTTGGGTCGTTGTGCTCAACGGCAATTGCCCGGATTCCATTCCACTCTTGAACTAATTGCTGGCTTAAATTTATAGTATTGCCGTCGAGGTTCACAGTGGATTGGGTAAGGGTATCCCAACTGGTACCATCATCAGTTGAACGATAGAACTTAAATCTACTATTTCCCTGACTGCTCGCTCTAATGAAAAATTCAGCCGCGTAGAGATAGTTTGGATCTCGTTGACAAACGCCAACGGCACCAATGGATGTAGAGCTGTCAATTTCAGATACTTCTGACATTTGTTCTCTGTTCATTGCAACGCCTCCGGAACTTGAAGCAGCGGAGGCGTTATCCAATCCTCGTGCAAAGCGAGCAGGTTCGTGACGGTAGTCGACAAAGTAACCTCCAAGGTTGCATCGATCATTAGCTAGTATTCCATTCACAATATCATTTGGGGTATTGACTTTGTCCCTTATTCCAGCGTAGGCATTTTCGCCAACAATTCCATCTTTATAACGGTCTTGTATCATGGCTGCTGAACCTTCTTGAATAAAATCATCAGAGTAGTTGTATCCGTCATCTTTATAACGCATCCTGTGATCCTGAAAGGCGTACAAAATTCTCCCCGTCGGCTCGTGTACGTGAAAAGCATGAATCAAATTAATCGATAAATCACCATTCAATGTCTCTATTCCGGGAGTACTCGCTAATCCGTTTTGAACTATAGCTGGTCCCCCATCATTTCCAAAAAGAAGACGATCGCTTCCGTTGTAGTTCAAATAGTAACTCGATCGATAATCCGCATGATGGCCGCCTTGATTATTAATGGTTGTAGCGTTACCCGTATAAACGTTGGACTTACGTACAGGACTTATTGAACCCCAATAAACGATTGAGGTATCATTTTCAGAGGCAATAAGCTCGTTTTTACCTACTCTGCCATAATTTGTGTTAAAAGTAGAATACGATAATCCACCCACTATGTTTGCTTGATTCAAATATTGAAACGAAGCGCCGTTATCATAACTTGCATATAAATGATTAGCTGGATTAGTTCCTTGGGAAGTATCAGCTTTAAGTACTTGTAGGTAAAATTTGTTCGATAGTTTATTGGAAAAGTCGAAAAAAGCAATTTGTTCATCAGATGTCTTGAAGTTTTCATTGAGACGATTATCCACCCAATTAATCGTTAAGTTGCCTGAACTAATGAGAATATCTGCTTTAAACAGTTCGGTTGGACCAACATAATCCGCTTGAGTGGCAAATAAAATGTGGTCATCGAGTGTTATAATTTTATAGTTTGATGTGTGTACATTAGCTGTGTTGTAATTGTTTGGAAGTCCAACGTTCGTCCAACTTTGACCATAATCGTTACTGAAATACACCTTTTCATCTGTCACGCCGAAAAGGCAACCTGGAGCTGTGGGGTGGTAGTCAATCCAATTAAAAAATGGCGTTTCTGCAGCGAATTTGTTCCACGATTCTCCACGATCCGTACTGTAAATTAGACCTCCGTTTATGAATAGCGTTCCTGTCGTGGCCAAAAGGTAATTTTCGTCGTCTGGTGCAGGTATAATTTGGTTGACACCAAGAACGGGATAATTCATTTCATCAGTGATACATTCCCAATGCTCGCCACTGTCAGTAGTTTCAAATATACCAGAAGTGTTTGTCCCCAAAAGCATGCGAGAGGTGTCGTCCGGATCGCCATATACAGCATTCGTCCAGCCACCATTTTGACCTAGAGAACTATTAGGGATATGACGCGGACCTTCGCTCGTCCAGTGAGCAGGGTCTGGTTTTCCACCACAGCGTAAAGAGCTACTGTAAATACCTTTCATCGCATCGGAATAGGTATCAAGCTCAAAGGTGTTGGAATCCTGTATGTTGTATTTTGACCATTCATAGCGCATCCATCGCTGGGCTTTGATGAAGTTCTTGTTTCTAGTCCATTCAGAGAATCGGGTATTTGCCGGTAAGCAGCGTTGATCTCTTCTACTGTTGGTGTCGTATTTTGACTTGTTGAAAGGTTGTTTTTAACTCCTTGAGGGATAGTTTTTAAACTTTGAGATATTCCTCTATTCAAAAAGCAAAGGAAAGTCAAGCTGATAAAAATTCGTGCTAAGTTCATAGTTACGTAGTGCTTAAATTATTCTACGAAACTATAATATATTTTGGTTATAACCAAATGCCTTGTCAAGAGAGCTTTGAATATAGCGCGAAATGTGTTGTTTTAAGTAGTTTGATTATTAATGGTTTTAACTTCATTTAATGGTTACAAATTTTGTTTCTTATCCTTCAACCAACAAAGGTTTCAAGACCATTTACTTTGATTGCTGTCAACCCAACCGGCAAAAAAAAGGCGTCCCCAATGAGGACACCTTCTGATTTTCCACTAGTACAATGGTTATTGATGTTCGGCTAAAATTTCATCGATCGTGTTGTAGGACACCGAGTGGTAATTCGGGCGTGCTTCCTCGTAGACTGATAAAGCAAACGCGATATCTTCTTCCGATCCGTCAGCCAGTGTTTGATAAATCGGACGAAGGAATTTACGACGCCCTACTTTCTTAAGGAATGCTTTAATATCAGGGCGTAATGCTTGATAATCATTCTTGATACCTAAAATAAACCACTCTGACATGATTTCAGCGTTTCCGCTATCGCGGAAGTTGAGTTGTTCATCGACTTGTTTCATTTTTGAAAGTGCTAATTCACCTTTAAAAGCACGAATAAAAGCCAACCATTCTTGAGTTGTTTTGTCTTCTCGATCTAATTCTTTAGGAAACGTACCTGATTCTTTCAATTGTTGAGCCAACTGTTGGGCCTTTTCAAAACGATCAGAATCAATGGTAACAACATTATCTGGAATTCCATCTTCGTAGATCCATTCGTCCACATTGAAATCAATATTTTCTTTTTCGAGTAAGTTTACCTTTAAATATTTAATGAAATCTTCAGTCGTGAGTGTTTCGAATTTGTGTTTTTCAAAATAAGCTCTCAAAAACTGATCAAATTTATCACGACCTACTGCTTTTTCTAAAGTTTTGAGGAAGAACGCTCCTTTGACGTATGCGATATCTGTCATTCCTTCATCCGGATTCCGGTGATCCAGGTGAAGTTTCAGATGTGTATCTTTTGCATTACCATTCGCTATCATTTGATCAACACTTTCTTCCAATTCCTGATATTCGATCAGTGCTAGCATGTCTGCTACTTCCTTACCATAGATTTTCTCCATGATGCGATTTTCAAAATATACTGTGAACCCTTCGTTCAGCCAGAAGTCGTTCCAACTTGCATTGGTGACGAGATTTCCAGACCAGGAATGCGCCAGTTCGTGGGCAATGACACTTACCAAACTGCGATCACCGGCAATAAGTGTAGGCGTTGCGAAAGTAAGTCGCGGGTTTTCCATACCGCCAAAGGGGAAAGAATGCGGAAGAACAATAACATCATAAGTTTCCCAGAGGTATGCTCCGTATAAATCCTGTGCGGCATCCATCATCTTGGGAATATCACGAAATTCACTTGCTACGGCATCAATCATGTGCGGCTCTGCGTAAACACCACTTTGTTCGCCCAACTGAGCATATTCCAATTCTCCGACAGCAAGTGCGAGCAGGTAGGAAGGAATAGGTTGGCTCATTTCGTAAGAATATGAACCCGAATCATTTTTTGATGTTGGATTACTGGCACTCATCAATGCTAATAATTCACTGGGTACTTGAAGATCTGCCGTGTACGTAAAGCGATTGCCTGGAGTATCCTGAACAGGAACCCATGAGCGCGTTAAAATTGCCTGACCTTGCGTATATAGGAAGGGGTGTTTTCCACTTCCCGTTAAGGATGGGTCGAGCCAATCGAGTGCCTGCGCCTCTGGTTTTGTTTGATAATAAATATTGACCTGTTCCGTCGAAGGCGTAATTTCAACTGTGAGCGGTGCGCCGAGCAACTCATCGGATTCACCAATCGAGTATTCTGCTATCTTTTCGTTGTTTTTACCTCCAGTAGTAATGCTGTCGATCTTCAATTCTTGTACATCAAAAATAGCTCTTTCAGCGCCATTATTTTTCATTTCGTGGCGCGCCACCCCGCTGATGATCTTCTCCTCAAAATTGATGTTGAGGTTTAAATGTAGATGCTCGGTTTGAACCTCCTCGATATTCGAATAGCTGTGATTGTCAACCTCGACGGCTTCTTTATCGTTGGTTTTTTCATTCGTTGATGATTGGCTATCCTCTTGTGAATCATTATTGTTGCAAGAGAGCAGAAAGGCAATAAATAATAAACTAACTGTTTTTTGTACCATAATGTTTAACGTTTCGCGGTCGTAAAAATAGCGTTTTAATTATGAAATTGGAAGGGATTTTTGCCGAATGACCACTGTAGCTCGTTAAGACCACATATTCAATCGATTATTTTTTTGAGCAAAAACAAAATAGTGCATTTTAATTGCAAATCGGAATTTTTATTTAATTTCACGCACCAACAAAAAATCAGAGGATGAATTTAGATACCAATATCAAAAAGGAGGTGATGGGACACCCTGCCGGGTTGTTTATCTTGTTTTTTACCGAAATGTGGGAGCGTTTCAGTTATTATGGGATGCGCGCAATTCTTGTGCTTTTCTTGGTCAGTGCTACTGGTCTTGGGGGCTGGGAATGGGCTCGTGAAGATGCGCTTCAATTGTACGCAATGTACACGTTGTTCGTCTATATTACACCGCTTTTTGGTGGATTTATTGCTGATCGTTTAATAGGATTCAAATGGGCTGTTGTTCTCGGTGCTTTATTGATGACACTGGGACATGCTTCGATGGCCATAGAAACTGAGTTTTTCTTTTATGCTGGTCTTATCTTACTGGTACTAGGTAATGGTTTCTTTAAACCGAATATTTCCTCAATGGTTTCTGGCCTTTACGAAGGTAAGGAAGATAAAAAGGATGCTGGTTATACTATTTTTTATATGGGTATTAATGCCGGTGCCTTTCTGGGTATTTTACTCTGTGGTTATATTGGAGAAAAGGTTGGCTGGTCCTATGGTTTTGGATTGGCTGGTATCTTCATGTTAATTGGAATGTTACAATTTTGGTTTGCCCGGAAGATGTTTGGTAAAATCGGGGATAAACCGTTGAATAAAATGGAGCAGGATGACCTTCCAATGGATGAGGTAGCAGACGGTATCGATCCAGATGACATTCTAGATTCACAAACAGATAAGGCAGAAGAAAATGAACAGCAGAAAGATGTAAAAATTACATCGAAAGTTCGAAGAGATAGGTTAATAGTCCTATCTATATTGGCTTTCTTTACCATATTCTTCTGGATGGCCTTTGAACAGGCAGGTGGTTCTATGACAATCTTTGCCAATGATTACACTGATCGTATATTGAATGGTGGCGCGGCAACCGCATTTACCATTGTCAACGCGATCATCGTCCTGGTACCTACAGCGGTGCTTACCTGGGTGTTGGCGAAACTTTTTCAGGCTACATTTAAGAATATAGCGCTTTCGAACATTTTGCTGGGAACAAGTTTTGCGATTATATGGGGTATTGTGATTTGGATGATCAACAAAGATTTGAATACCCACTCATATCAGGTTCAATATAGTGCCGTTTATTCAGAAACAGTTGAAAATGAAAAAACCAAAGAGGAAGAGAAGGTATATGTACCCATAAATGAGCAAACAGAAGTGAACGACCGAGAAGTGATCGATAAAAAGACGACCATACGTCAGGATAAAAAGATTGAAGCGGGAGAAGCAATTCAATTAGTTGATGTT
>CAJXMN010000065.1 GCA_913056215.1 uncultured Flavobacteriales bacterium
ATTGATCAATATTCATAATTGTCTTTATTTTCCCCATTTAACTTGATTCCAGGCACGCTCGTGTATAAAATAGAGTACCATTTTAGTGAATAATTCCAGTGATCCTATCGAAAAAGCAAGAGCGAGCTTGCCAGAGAGTAACCATGAAATAAATATCGTATCTAACGTCCCTATGAAACGCCAGCTTAAGGCTTTAACAATACTTCTCAATGGGCGTTCAGATGATTTTGAACGTTGTTTTTTGATGCCTTTCGAATAAATTATTTGGTCCAGTATCATAATTAACAAAATATAAACCCTATCGACTTAGTAGGGAATGCAAATTTAATTATAAAATTAAGAGAATCACAAAAAAGAAGGAAAATGGACCATTATTGTACCTGTTGAGTGAGAATGTCATTGTTTATCAGGCCTAATCACAGGCGGCTGCGGGTTGTCTGTTCTGTAGCTGACACGAGTTGTGCCAGGCTCTTGTTCTTGAGAACCTGAAGCGTGTTGTCGCGCACTTCAAGCATGAGTCTATGCACGCTACAAGCATCCTCATCGGGGCAATCATCACATTTTTCGTAAAAATTAAGACTCACGCACGGCACCATTGCAATAGGCCCCTCGAGCAATCTGATGACGTCGCTCATTATGATTTTATCGGATGCTTTTAAGAAATAATATCCACCTCCTTTCCCTTTTTTTGAGCCGAGCAATCCGCCATTTTTTAAGGAAAGCATAATGGATTCTAAGAACTTATGAGAGATATTTTCTTCCTGCGCAATGACGCCAATCTGTAAAGGTTGATTGTCGATATTCCGGGCCATAAATGTTAGCGCTTTAATGCCGTATTTCGTTTTTTTCGAGAGCATAGTTACAAAAATAAAAATCGATTCGAACTAAACTTGAACTGCGACAATACAAATATCATCAACTTGTTCGTGTTTCCCTTTCCAATCGGTAAATGCGTCTTTGATTTTCTGTCGTTGTGTTTGCATAGGAAGATGTGTTATTGAAAGCAGTAATTCTCTAAGTCGCGTTGGTTTGAACTTCTTTCCTTTTGAACCGCCGAATTGATCTTGAAGTCCGTCTGTAAAGATGTAGAGCGTATCTCCTTTTTGGAGTTCCATTAAGTGTGGAGTGAAATTTGTCGCTTTATGATGACGACCGATCGGTTGTTTGTCGGGTTTTATTTCTCGAATCGAATCTTCACCTTGGCTTATAATCCATAACGGGTTATTCGCTCCTGCCCATTCCAATTTTCGTGTGTTGCGATCAAATGAACAAAGTGAAATATCCATACCATCATTCATGTTGTCTTCGCTTTTCGAAAATTCATCGAGTAAGATCGCTCTTGTTTTATCTAATATGGAAGCCGGTGCAGTTTGTCCAAACTCTTTTACACATCTGTTTAATGCATTGTGACACATTACGCTAACCATTGCTCCTGGAACACCATGACCGGTGCAATCAGCAGCAGCGAACAATATACGGTCACCAATATGTTCCATCCAGTAAAAGTCTCCAGCCACGATATCTTTTGGGATGTATAAAATGAATGAATTGTCAAGATAAGACTTGACCAATCTTTCAGGAGGTAGAATGGCACTTTGAATGCGTTTGGCGTAGGTGATGGAATCCAGAATTTCTTTATTCTTGTGCGAGATGACTTTGTTTTTAAATGAGATGTCTTCGTTCCTTTTCTTGAGTAACCGTTGATTTTTGACTTGTTTGTTGTGACTTCTCATAATGAGAAATGTGAGCAGGAGAATACCTGAAAATCCGCCAGCCATCCATTTTTGTGATTCATTGATTTCCTTGAGAAAATCCTTTTCTGGAAGCGCAATGAGAATCATAAATGATTGCTTCTTATTTAGTTTGAATTCTTTGCAAATACCCCACCACGCTTCACCTTCAGATTCAAAATGGATGGGTTTGTTCAATTTGTTACTTTGAAGAACTTCTTGTAATTCTGCCTGTTGAATTTGGGTTGTTGGTGATAAGGTCTCATTCACATTCCCCTCGACATGTTCATTGTGCGGCGCTCCAATGACGAAAACTTTGTCTTTTGTTGTAATCAGTACTTCTCCGTTTTCTGTAGGTTTTAGGTGCTGGGTGAAATTGTTGATTTTTTCCAGGGTAAGATCAAAGGCCAAAACAATATGCAAACTGTCATTGTAGGGGTCTTTCCAGCCTGTGGAAACAGTAATACCCGGGAGTCGGTTCGTATTAAAAATGTAAGGATCCGTCCAGTGAATTTTATTCATTGTATACTCATTTCCCATGAACCACGTTCGCGTGCGAGGATCGTACGTTGCACTTTCCATCCAGGTGGAATCCGTAAAAACTTTATCCTGAACAAGTTTCTGAGCGCTCCATTTTTCTACGAAACCTTCGCGTTGGACGTCAATTTTTTTTGTTCGCCAGCTCCGATTAGTGTTCAGTATAATATCGTACTCGAGTCCTTGGTTGGTGGCGAGACCCAATGAAGAAATTTGATCGTGATTTTTAATAACGGGGGCAAAAAGTTGATTGAAATCTGTGGTGTCAAAATCGTTCAGCGTTTTCATTTTTGCCTGTGTGCTGCTTGTTTGGAGTTGATTCTTCACAGGTAAGAAAAAATCATCGAGCTTGTGCTGCGTTTTTTCAATCGTCTTTTCTACCAGCGCGTGTGCTATATCATGTTTTGTTATCGAAAGTTCATAGAGAATATATCCCATAATCAACATGGATAACACCAAGATGATGACGGCAATGTGTTTTACAATACGATCAATATGGGCTTTCATATACGTTCAGATCCTTCTTTGATTGCTTTATTCGAAGAGTGAATATAATCAAAAAAGTCGCATGAAAACGCTGTAAAATCAAATTTGATTTGCAGAGCCATTTTCAGTTTGCCGCAGGCCTGCACATTTATCGAACCATGAGCTTTCGATGTTCCCAGCGATTATTGATGTAAAGAGAAATCATGTAAACCCCGCTCTCAAAACGTTCATTTATTGTGAAATGTGCTTGTTCAGCGTCGTGATCGGAATGAAAGATGAGCTGACCGTTCAAATTTCGTACAGCAAGCTGTTGAATATGAGCATCGCTATTGATATGAACGCTTTTACTTTGTGCGACTGGATTTGGATAAATAGTGAGTTGATTTCTCGATGCTGACAAGTTCTCCTCGATGTTCACGCTGTTTTCTTCAAGACAAATATCGAATATACATAGGTTGTTCGCCAATATTTCCACCGTGTCGAAATCGCCCTCGATCATGTATTCAGAAATAGCGTTGTTAACGTGGATGAAATTGAAGTTGCTGCCGCTGTAATTGGCTGGTGGATTAGCGTTGTCGTAAATGGTATCGCCATCCACGACCATCCCATATTCACTGGTCATATCGATTGTGAGCGTTTTGGGCGCGGAGGCACCAGCAACGCTGATCATGAAATTGGCACCAGATGTACAAATGGTCGTATCGCCGGGTTGATGATTCCAGGGGCTGGTATTGGGCGTTTTGATGAATTCAATATTGCCTTCACTATAGAATGCACTGCCGACAGGGTAGGTTGTGTTGTCATTGATGTTTGCATTGATCTGATTGGTGGGTATATTGGGAATATCGATACATTCTTGAGCAAAGTGTGAATGACACAAGGATAAGAGTAGTACAATAGTGGAGAATAAATTCGATTTCATATTATTTTAATTAATTGTTTTCTAAGCCATTGACGTCTAAAATTGGAGATAGTTGTCACTCATTGAATAAAATCGTAAAAAGCCTTGCGTTCAATTCCTAATTTCTTCAGCTATTATTGAACAATTCATGCTTATATTTGCTGCATAATAACTTTATGAAAAGAACAGGCGTATTATTAATTCAATTGGGCACACCAGACAGCCCTAAAGTGAGCGATGTTAGGAAATATTTAACCGAATTTCTGAACGATCCACGCGTGATTGATTTGCCGTGGCTGGGACGAAAATTATTGGTAAATGGTATTATTGTGCCTTTTCGCGCTCCGAAATCTGCAAAGATTTATAAAGAGCTTTGGGAGCTGAGCGGAGATGAGTCACCGCTGCTCACGTACACTGAAAGTAAACGAAAACTTTTACAGGAGCGATTCACTGATCAGGATGTCACTGTGCACATGGCGATGCGTTACCAAAATCCATCCATGGATATGGTGCTGGATCAAATGCGCAAGGAAAATTATGATAAAATCATCATTCTACCGTTATTTCCACAATATGCTAGTGCCTCCGGGGGTTCAGCTATTGATAAAGCTATGCGTATCATTCGCAAATGGTGGGTGATACCTGAGATTTCAATTATTTCTGAATTTTATGACCACGAAGCATATATTGATGCTGTTGTGGAACGTTCAAAAGAGTTTAAAATAGAGGATTACGATCGTGTAATGTTCTCTTATCACGGCTTGCCAGATCGACATGTGGATAAAGTTTATGATACGGGACTTTGTGAAGATCAGCCCTGTGAAACTGAGATCAACGAGGAGAATAAGTTTTGCTACAAAGCAGAGTGTTATGCTACAACACGTTTGATTGCAGATAAGCTTGGACTGAAAGAAGATGACTACACTGTCGCATTTCAATCGCGACTTGATAAAAAATGGCTCACACCTTTTTCGGATAAGGTAATTGAAGAGTGGGGGAGAGAAGGAGCAAAAAAAGTATTGGTCTTTAGTCCTGCATTCGTTGCAGATTGTCTTGAAACACTTGTTGAGATAGGAGTTGAATATCAAGAGGATTTTGAAAAACTGGGTGGTGAGAAGGTTCAGCTCGTTCCAAGTACGAATGATCATCCTAGATTTATAGATTGTTTAGAGGATCTGGTTAGAAAACGATTATAATTAATCAGGTTTTTCTTGGAGCTTTTCTATAAGTTGTGAAGTCTTAAGTCCTTTGAGCTCTCCAGATATAATCTTGTCTTTAAAATTACCAATTCTGTTCAGTAGATCACTTGTCTCATTATATATCAGGACCAGTTTGGTGTTTCTATCCGTCATAAGCTTTTGACAAATAAAGTAGAGTGAACTTACGGTTTAGGTTGTCGTTTTAAGTTCCACTTGTAACCAAAAACAAGTTCAGGAGAAACATATCCAAACTTTTGAAAAGCAAAACTACCTTTATCGTCCGGTCTGGTTTGAACTTTCAACTGATCAATAAATCCAGCAGCAACATTTGCCTGAAGAAATAGGTGGTTACCAAAAAGAGCTCTAATTCCAGGATGTACGGAAATTCCAAACCCAGAAATAGAAACTGTTCTACGGTCAAACTGTCCGGCAAAGTTGAAATCGTTAAATGACAAAATAAACCCTGAGCTTATTCCTAGCTGAGATTCTAATTGAAACCAGTTGTTCTTTCCACAGTTTAATAGTAGACCACTTCGCGTTAATTCTAGACGCATGTAGTTCAAACCATCTGAATTTTCATAGTGAATTAAAGTGTTACTGGTTAACTGCTCTTCGTTTTGATATTCTCCACTCCAATTAGCTCCTAGCTCGTCATCAATATGACCCGTAAGAAAAACTGTCTGATTGTTATTCATCACATATTTCATATGATCATACCCTAAAGTAACGCCCCAATGATCATTGAAGAAATAGCCCATTCGGATATTGAACTGAGGTATAGTTATTTTTTTAGGATTAAAGTAAACTTTGGGACTAAAGCGCTCAGGATTATCTGAAGCTTGAAGGTCATTCATCGTAAAATTATACCTTTTTCCAACACATGTCAAGTCACTTTTGGTGTATGCGCTTCTGTTGTACCCCCAATAAAAATACATTTGACCTTTAGCTGAATAGGGATCTACTTTTTGAGCCACGACGATTGTGCTAAATAGTAAAGACCAAAAAGCGATAATGAATATTGAGCCGATTAAGGCTTTAATAGTTAAATACTTATATGCCATTATAAGGGTAAGATCACGACACAAATATAGTTTTTCTTTTTTAGTACTGTACTCTTTAATTCACTGGTTTTCTCTACTTTTGTTGTATGACTTATTTCCAAGATAAGGTGGTGTGGGTAACAGGAGCTTCTTCAGGTATAGGTAAAGAAATTTGCAAGCAGCTTGCTGTTCAGGGAGCCCAGTTAATACTGTCTGCGCGTCGGGTGGAAGAATTAGAACAAATTAAAAAGGAATTACCTCATAGTGATGTACATACTGTAATCCAGCTGGACCTTTCCCGAAGTGAATCCTTCAGTGCTCTGGCAGAGAGGGTCGTGGAGAAGTATAACAAAATCGACTTCTTGTTCAATAGTGGAGGAGTTTCTCAACGAAGTGAAGTTATTCAAACTGATCTTGACGTAGATCGACAGATCATGGAGATTAATTATTTCGGAAACATAGCGTTGACGAAAGCAGTACTGCCGTATATGCAGCAGCAACAATCTGGACATATCATTGTAACTTCAAGTATTGCAGGGAAGTTCGGGTTTTATTTGCGTTCAGCATATAGCGCATCGAAGCATGCTTTGCATGGTTTTTATGAAAGTTTACTACTCGAAGAAGCAAAGAACAATATAGCAGTGACCATAGCGTGTCCAGGTAAGATCAACACTCCTATTTCAACAAATGCGTTAACGGGAGATGGCTCTAATCATGGAGAGATGGATCACAATCAATCCACAGGAATGTCTGTAGAGGAATGTGTGAATCAATTGTTGAAAGCTACAGTTAAGAAGAAGAAAGAAGTGCTAATAGGAAATAAAGAAATCAAGGCAGTCACCTTGAAACGCTTTTTCCCCGGATTATTTTGGAGAATTATTAAAAATCAAAAACCGACGTAATATGAAAGTGTTGATGGTTTGTTTAGGAAATATTTGCCGATCACCTTTGGCAGACGGACTCATGCGTAAAAAAGTAGTTGATCATGGATTGCCAGTGGAAGTTGATTCGGCTGGAACAGGCGATTGGCATGTTGGAGAAGCTCCAGATCCGAGAATGCGCGAAACTGCAAAGTCGAAAGGACTTTCGATAGATGGTTTGCGGGGTCGACAATTTACCATGGAGGATTTTGATCGTTTTGATCGCATTTTCGTCATGGACCTGAGTAATCGTGAAAATGTGTTGAAATTAGCACGAGATGAAAACGACGAGGCAAAAGTGGATCTTTTATTGAATTTGTCTCATCCAGGAGAAGATATGGAGGTCCCTGACCCCTATTTTGGTGGAGATGAAGGATTCCAGCATGTTTATCAATTAGTTGATGATGCAACCGATCAGTTAATTAACGAAATGAAAGCGACATATGGAAAAGGGTAAATTGTTTTTGCTTCCCATGACATTGGGAACGGATGAATGGCAGCATGTTATTCCTCAGGAAGTGAGAGATCTTGCTGTGAACACACGTTACTTTGCGGTGGAAAATATTAAAACGGCTCGTCGATACCTGCGCAAGCTAGATCGGGAATTCCCGATCGATGATAGTACTTTTTTTATCCTCAATAAAAAGACAAAACCTGCTGAACTTCCCGCAATGATCAAACCGATTGATGAAGGACATGATGTGGCGATCATATCCGAGGCGGGTTGTCCAGGAGTGGCTGATCCTGGAGCTGATCTTGTCGCATTTGCTCATCAAAAAGGTGTGTTCGTTAGTCCGCTTACGGGACCATCCTCTATTCTGTTAGGCTTGATGGGAAGTGGGTTTAGCGGCCAATCGTTTGTTTTTCATGGGTATTTATCAAGGGATCGCAAACAGCGTATCAGGACATTTAAGGATTTTGAAAAGACGGCTACGAAGACGGGGCAAACCCAAATCTTTATGGAAACGCCATATCGCAACATGAATGTATTGGAAGACTTACTAAACGAATGTATGGAATCTACTTATTTGTGTATTGCTTGTGACCTCACCCTGCCCAAAGAACGTGTGCAAACGATGACCGTTAAAGACTGGCGGAAACATGCATTTGATTTAAGTAAGCGTCCAACAATGTTCTTGATTGGTCGTCCTTTTAGTAATGCAGGTCGTTAAATGATCGACCAAATGATAGCCATTCCTCCAACGATGAAACAATAGTAGGAGAACCAACTTAGTTTGCTTCTCTTAACAAGCGAGATCATCCATGTACAGGCAACTAGTCCTGTGATAAATGCAGCGATAAATCCTAAACTCAATTCAAAGAAAGGGACTTTATCTGAAGCAAAAGCACCATCCAGTATGTCTTTGGCCATTTTACCCAGAATAAGTGGAACGACCATCAAGAATGAAAAACGTGCGGCTTTCTGTCTATCGATTCCGAGGATAACGGAAGTTCCTATCGTTGCACCAGAGCGTGATATTCCTGGTAAAATAGCTATAGCTTGTGCGATGCCTATTATGAATGCTTTTGGATAGCTTACGTTTTGATCTGTTCGTTGAGCCCGATCAGCTAGAAATAATAATCCTCCAGTCACGAATAACATAATTCCAACGAGAAGAATCTGACTGTCAAAAAAGGTCTCGATAACATCATCTAGAAAGAAACCAATAAGTGCAGCAGGCACCATGGAAAGAATAATCTTCATTGAGAAATTAAAGGCTTCATTGTTTTTAAACTGAAATAAACCTTCAAAAATAGTAGCAACGTCTTTTCTGAAAACAACAATGGTACTCAACGCAGTTGCGAAGTGAAGTACTACCGTTGTCATCATGCTTTCTTTACCAATTATTTCTCCACCAAATAGAGCTTTTGCTAGTTCAAGATGTCCACTACTGGAAACCGGAAGGAACTCTGTGAGTCCTTGAATAATTCCTAAAATGATTGTTTCTAAAATTCCCATTGTAAAATATGTGTCGACGAAAATACAGATTATTTACTCAACGAATGATCTTAATATTCGGAACAATCTTCACTCGGTTGATATGTTCCAGCTCCTTGTTGATAAACTAAAGAAGCACCTAAGTGACCAACGTACATTAAAAAAGCTGTTCCTGTGATCAAGAGTAAACTGATAATTACTTTGAATACGATTTTTAATCGAAGGCTCCAATCAATGAATGAGGACAAAATATAAATTACGCTAGCAACCGTAAAAAGTATGGTAGTAATGGTTGCAAAATTTTCATGCGCTTTTAAAACGGTCGGGTCACATAAACTACGAGAAACTATACCATCTGCAGCATCACCTGTCAGCATAGAAATCCATGCACCAATTGTTCCGATGATGAGTAATGCGCCACTGGCTTTTGAGATCCAAGACTTCTTTACAACTAAAGCCGTCAGAAAAAACAAAGTTGCCAGAATTAAACTGGTTAAAGGAAGGTGAACAGAAAGTGCATGAAGCACTTCTGTTCGCCAAATAGATGGAAGTGTTTCCATATTACTCCTTAATATCTACTGTAAGTGGATCAAGACGTTTTCCTACTTTTTTCACTTCAACTTCTACTTTTTGACCTTCTTCTAATGCAGAAAACTCAGCAGCTTCCCCATTTTTGGTCAACTCCGTTTTATCCGTGAAATAAAGCTCTAATTTCTGTCCCTCATCTGTCTTAACGTAGATCTCCGATTTCTCTGCTTCTACTTCATCAACTGTTCCTGTGTAGGTTCCTGATTTTACAACGTCAGTGCTTCCTCCACAAGCTGTCGTTAAAAATAGTGTGACGATTGAAAATATTCCTAGTGCTACTCTCATTTGTTTTTGTTTTTAGTTAATACAAATTTAGGAATAGATTTGGATTCTGGAATATTTATATGAACCTTGAATTATTATTTAAGGCTTACTTCATCAAAAATCACGTATCTTTGAGCACTTCATTTCATGATAAAACAACCGACATATCGTTCGATTTGGAGGCTTGCTCTCCCTGCCATGCTGGGTGGAATTGTAGAACCAGTATTGTCGTTAACTGATTTAGCTGTTGTTGGTAATATCGGGAATAATTCTTTTGACGCCGCAAATGAGAATTTATCGGCAGTTGCTGCTGTTGGATTAGCGGGAAGTGTTCTATCTGCGCTGGTATGGATATTTGCACAAATGAAGAGTGCAATTTCAGCCGTTGTTTCTCAGGCGTATGGAGCAGGACGTATGCGCACGGTTGGATCACTCATCCCGCAAATGATCTACTTTAATGGGATCGTAAGTGTGATCGCAATGTTTGGGACCATGCTAACATCAGGGTTGATCTTTGGGCATTTATTATCGGCATCCGGTCCAATTCTCCGAGATGCTGTAGCTTATTATGACATTCGTGTGATGGGATTTCCTTTTACGTTGATCACCTTTTCTGTTTTTGGTGTCTTTAGGGGTATCCAGAACACCCTATGGGCCATGATAATTTCCGTAGTAGGAGGAAGTCTAAACATTCTGCTGGATTTTATGCTCGTATTAGGTTGGGGAGGACTCACCGCACCAATGGGAGTTGAGGGAGCCGCTTATGCAAGTTTCATTGCGCAGATGGTGATGTTTTTGATGACGTTATACTTTTTACTTGTTCATTCTAAGATTCGGCTGTTCAATAGTGTTCAACGCTTAAATCCAATGTTCCCAGAGCTACTATTGATTGCTGGTAATCTGGTGCTGAGAACGATGACATTAAATATAGCTTTGATTCTCACTCATAAATTTGCTAACATATATGGAACGGTCGAAGCTGCAACACATGCCGTACTACTCAATTTATGGTTGTTTTCAGCCTTCTTCCTGGACTCTTTTGCTACTGCGGCTAACGCTATGGCTGGTAAGTTTTTGGGGGCTCGGGATAAAGAATCAATGGAGCGAAACCTCAATCGTAACTTAATGTTGAGTGTGATTGTTGCCTTCTCCTTAGCTGCAATTATTATGTTATTTGATCAATCGATTATGGGGCTATTGATTGATAATGAGGCGGTTTGGAGCGTTTATCCCGATGTGCTTTATCTCTTTGCGATTTGTTTACCAATTAACGCTGTAGCTTTTGCTCTGGATGGTGTTTTCAAAGGGATGGGAATGGCTAAATTCTTGAGAAATGTATTGTTTATTTCAACTTTCGCAGGTTTTATGCCAGTAATATTTATTGGACATTTTGTGTACCCTGGTTTGGAAATCGTTTGGTGGTCTATCATAACATGGATGGTGCTGAGGTCTGCAATTCCATTTTTCTATTTTCGTAGCTGGTTGACTAAATTTAAACCGTAATAATTCGCAGCCGAAGGATAATATAATTGTTAACTTTAATGCAAAAAGTTAGTTAATGAATCCGATTTATATCGATGCGTTGTGGTTAGGATTAGCCTTTCTGAGCGGAATGGTGATGAAGAAGATTAATCTTCCTCCACTTATCGGTTTTTTAGCGACTGGCTTTTTCTTGAATTTTTCTGGTTTTACGGATGGCAATCTACAAGAAATTATTGCGACACTTTCCGACTTGGGAATAACACTTTTGTTATTTACTATCGGTTTGAAAATCAAAGTGCGAGAGCTGTTTAAAAAAGAAATACTCATCACCACGTCGTTACACATGTTATTGGCCACCTTTGCTTTGGGTGGAGTTGTATTTTTGTTGAGTTATCTCGCTGTCCCACTGTTTGAAAACGTATCCTGGCAAACGGCATTGGTCATCGGTCTGGCGCTTAGTTTTTCGAGTACAGTTTTTATTATTAAGTCGCTGGAGCAACGCGGAGAAATTACTTCCAGGCATGGTCGATTTGCAATCGGTGTGTTGATTATACAAGATATATTTGCCGTATTATTCCTGACGATGTCTAAGACAGAGTGGCCGAGTATCTGGGTATTGACAATGCCTATTTATCTCTATGTTTTACATCTCGTACTATCAAAATTATTGTCGCATACCGGTCACGGAGAACTGCTTACTGTTTTTGGTTTTTTCGCTCCTTTTATAGGAGGTGCATTGGCTTTTGATGCGGTACATTTAAAATATGATCTCGGTGCGTTAATCGTTGGTATGCTATTGGTGAATCATTCCAGAGCGGAGGAACTCTACGACAGGATGATGAGCTATAAAGATTTTTTCTTAGTTGGTTTCTTTATTAACATCGGCTTACAAGGTGTTCCAACTTGGGAGAATGTTGTTATTGCTACAGTTTTATTGATAGGAATACTATTTAAAGGAGCTTTATTTTTCAAACTATTTTCATTTTTCGATTTGAGGGCAAGAAGTAATTTTCTAACCTCAATGCATTTGGCCAATTACAGTGAGTTCGGTTTAATTGTTGGAGCTGTAGCTGTATCGAGTGGAATGTTGTCAAGTGAATGGTTGGTGACAATAGCCTTGACGATGAGTTTTTCATTTCTTATTTCCTCACCTATTATAGGGCAGTCTTATGAAATGTTTGACCAGTTCAAAGAAAAGCTGCAAAAATGGAATAGAACATCGCTGGAAATCGATAGTCAGCCGATCATCTCTGGAGAAATTAAGTATGTGGTTGTCGGATTGGGAAGTATCGGTTTACCAGCTTATTTTCGATTAAAAGATTCTTACCCTTCGTGTGTGGTGGGGGTAGACTACAATCAAGATAAGATCAACAAGCTGAAAGAAGAAAACAATTACGTAGTGTGGGGTGATACCACCGACCGCGACTTTTGGGAGGAATCTGATTGGAGGGATGTGAAGTTTGTGGTGCTGGCTATGAGTGATTTTGCATCAAATTACAACACCTTGAAGCAAATCAATAAAATTAACCAACGATTCTTCAAAGTAGCAGTAATATCTCATTATAAGGATGAGAAAAAGAAATTTGAAACCTTAGATGCAGATTTTATTTATAACTATAAAACGGAAGTTGGAGAAGATTTTGCCGATCACGCTTTAGAAAACAGCAGTAAATTGCATTCGGAAATGGACGACCGCACACCTTCTACTGAGTGAGTGTTTTAAATACCGTTTCCAGCCGTTGTTCTTCTTTTCTCAACGTAAGAATAAGTAAATCTGTTCGTTGAGCATATTCTGCGATCACTTTCCGAGCGTCAATATCTGTACCTGTTTCTAGTAAAAATGCATTTTTTTCGACTTGTTTAACTTTATTTACGGCTTTAATATCGTTCAGTGCTTGATGAGAAACAGCGCCTTCAAACTCGACGTATATTACTTGAACGTCTCCTTGTGTTTGTAAGTCTGCAGCACGCTCGTTCGCCACAATTTTACCATTTTTAATGATGATAACACGATCACAGATTGCTTCCACTTCCTGCATGATATGCGTTGAAAGCATAACGGTTTTTTCTTTCCCAATTTCTTTGATCAAATCACGTATTTCTTCCAGTTGGTTGGGGTCTAATCCAGAAGTTGGTTCATCTAGTATCAGTACTTCAGGATCATGAATAATCGCTTGAGCCAAGCCAACACGTTGTCGGAAACCTTTTGAAAGTGCTCCGATTTGTTTGTGCTGTTCTTTTTCTAAGCCAACCATTTGTATGACGTCATCTATGCGTGAAGTAAGATCCTTCAGTTTATAAATGCGTCCGATAAAGTTCAGGTATTCGATCACGTACATATCCAGGTATAGCGGGTTGTTCTCAGGGAGATAACCGATTTTCTGTTGTATGGTCAGCGGATGTTCGCTGATATTCAATCCTGCTACTTCTACGATACCTTCTGTCGGGGGTATAAAAGTGGTGATTACTTTCATTGTTGTCGATTTCCCAGCGCCATTGGGGCCTAAAAAACCTAGAATTTCTCCTTGTTTTGCCTCAAAGGAGATATTATCCACTGCGGCTTGTTCGCCATAGTATTTTGAGAGGTGTTTGACAGCAATAGACATAGTTCAAAATTTGTTCTACGAATATACCAGTTCCCGATTACACGACAACGAATTGGTGTTAATTTCTCTAAACAATCGAGATTTGATACTACAGTCAATGGTCTAAATAAAAAATCCGCCATTGAAAAGGACAATGGCGGATTTCAGTATGTTGTTTATCGGTACTTTTATTCATTCGCAGGTGCTCCTGATTTGTTAACAGGTGCTTCGCCTTTTGGGGCGGCTTTTACTTTACCTTTAATACGAATTGTTTTAGTGGGTGTGTTAACAGCATTCGATTGAAGTGTTACACTTTTTCCAAATGGACCAACTCGCTTTGTATCGTATTTCACCTTGATGACACCAGTTTTACCAGGAGCAATTGGTTCTCTAGGCCATTCAGGTACTGTACAGCCACAAGAGCCTTTAGCATTAGAAATCATCAATGGCTCATTCCCCGTATTCTTAAATTCAAATTCACAACTGCCATCACCATATTGCTTGACGGTTCCGTAATCGTGTGTTTCTTTTTCGAATTTAATTTTTGCTCCAGATTCTACAGCTTTCTCCTGAGCAAATGTGTTTGCAGTTGAAAGAGCTGCGAACATTAGCGTAAGTGTAAAAAGTACTTTTCTCATTGTTTCAAAATTTTAAGTTTAATTCAAAAATAAGGTATATATATTCAGGCATATTAAAATTAACAAACCATTAACATCTAAGAAGCTGCTGGAGTGTCAGTCGAGTCCGTCATTTTTTGCATCTGTAGTTCAATGAGTTCTTCAAATGTTTTATCAATATGTTTCAGTCTAAATTCGTACAGCTCTTTTTTGGATGGTGGTAGATTTTCAATCTCAAGTAATCTATTGGCGTAATGTTGGATTTGCTCTGGATTGTATTTATCTTGATCGTAATAGCTCATTTGAAGTTCGAGAAGCCCAATTTTATTCGATGTATTCGGATAGTGAATCAGTATAGAGTCTCTCCATTTTGTAGCCAAGCGCTCGACTCCAATTTGCATATAAAGTGAAGCAATATTTTGAAGCGCCTGTTCTGCAAAATCGTGGCTCGGGTATTTTCTGAAAAACTTTTTGTTGCGGTTAATGGCTTTGTGATATACGAGCTTATCAACTTTGAAGCTATCAATTTCCATGCGTTTTTTTGTCATGTCTTGCAACGTATCATCAATACTATTAATTGAGGAAATAATCGCTGCTGGCGTTTCTTTTTGTAATGTTTCAGGTTGTTCCTCGCTATTACAGCCGACGATTAAAAATAAACTAGCAATTGCAGGTAAAATAAACTTCATCTTCTTAATTATTTACGTTTTTTTACGGGAAATTTCATGCGATAAGGGATATCTACAATGCCTTTAGAAATATTGTTGAGCTTTTTGCCCAATAACCGTTTTTTGAGTGGACTTAAATGATCCGTGAACAGAATACCATCTACGTGGTCGTATTCATGCTGGATGACTCGTGCCGCATATCCTTCGTAGGTATCTTCGTGAAAGTCGAAATTTTCATCGAAATAACTGATCACGATTTTTTCTTTTCTATAGACTTCTTCCCGAATAGCTGGTATACTCAAGCACCCTTCTTGAAAACCCCAGTTTTCACCGTGTTCTTCTTCAATGATCGGATTGATAAATACTTTTTTAAAACCATCTAAACCAGCGGCCTTCGGATCTGGCTCTTCTTCCTGATCTTCGGCGAAAGGAGAAGCGTCCACTATAAATAGACGAATGGATTTACCTATTTGAGGTGCTGCGAGTCCTACACCATGAGCGTTGTACATCGTCTCCCACATATTATCAATGAGCGATTGAAGTCCCTCATAATTTTCATCGATCTCAACAGCCTCCTTTTTAAGTATGGGATCCCCATAAGCGACAATAGGTAATATCATAAATATACTTTTTTCACCACACAAATTTAATAAATAAATAGGACTGTCTCCTAACGAATAGCGCGATCATTAAAAATTACATACCCAAAGCTCACCTGTGTCGAAAAAGGCTTGCTTTGTTTTGGAAAATAGTTGGTGGAAACCCTTAAAGGGCCAATGGGTGTGTGAAAGACAACTGATGCTCCAGCCATAATGGTAGGAGGTTGAAATTTATTGATATAACCGAAGGTTCCGTTGTCAAATTGTTCAATTGTTTTGAAAGGTTGGAAAATATATGGGTCGAATCGAAGATCGATAAAATTGGTCAGCTGAAAAATGAAATTGGCACCACCACCAGCGTACTGGGGCGCACGATATTCTGTCATAAATAAAGTTCGGCTATCAGGTAGGGGTGAAAACTCAGTGGTCGCTAAAATAGATGCTGTATAATTAGAGAAGAGAGACTGAGAATTTAGCACGCTTTTTCCATAAATCCCAATCTGAAACAGATCACTCAAGTTAAAAAAATGCTGTCCTTCAATTGAAATGTTGAGCCAGCGGTGGAATTTGCGCACATCGTAATCTTCATTTTGGGTGTTACCCGCTAGACTCTGCTCTTTTCCTTGAACATACCGGAAGCTCAAGTCCATAAAACTACCGTCTGAAGCCCACTGTTTCCTGTTTAATGTGCTGTGTTTATATGAAAAAATGACTGATTCACCGCTAAACAAGGTGATATCGGCTGTGTCGCTGCTCGAGAAATTAAGTGTTTGATAGTATTCGTCTTCATTCTGGAACTTGCGAAAATCCAGATCTAACCGTTCTGAATTAGAAAGTGGAACACTGAGTTGAGTGCCGTAATAGAGCTCGTTCTGAACCAGAAATGATGGTTTTGAATCTTCGAAAAATGTAGAAGAACTTCGGAAATAATCCCAGCGATTCAATAAAAAATAAGGAGAAACTCGAAGCGGAAGAGTAGTTGGGAGGTCGTAGTTCAATTCCACTTTGGTTGATCCATAAAACTTTCCGAAATAGGACTCGCCATGCAATTGCAGTGCACCTTTCCCCATGTCAAAATACGATAAACCGATGTAAGCTGTGTTTACAGGCCGAGAAGAGAAGTGACCACCAACACTTAGTTCGAAAGGCTTCTCTTTTCGTATATCTAAGTTCAATTGATAAGAGCTGTCTGAGCTTCTCGAAATTGTTGGATACATATACTTCACTTGGGGAGTAGCATAAGCCCGGAAGTACCGTTTGGTGAAATCTGCCGAAGATAGCAGGTTAGGAATGGAATCACGGATGAAACTTTTACGGATAAATGAAATATCTTCATCTTGTTGAGATAGTGATGTTGAAATATCGTCAATTTGAAGAGGCTTGACTTTTTTTAGAAATTGCATGCGTTTTTGTCGCATTTCTGTGGAGGAAACCCGTCGATTGACGCTGTTTAAAATGCTGTCGATCATGGGTAAAGTTGATTGGTAGCCACTGTTAATTGCCTCTTGAGCATTCGAAAAATCAAATGTAGAAATACTTGTGTTTGGCGAAATAATAATACCTTCTTCGCAGGGTAATTCAAAATTGGTGGGTTTCATGAGCATATTCGAAACTTGACTGATGACATCACCTTCTTTAGGTGGAGAGGCATTATATGAAACGTTGCTCCCGATGATATAATCCACGGGGAATTCGTTGTATAGCACATGAGCAGGGAAGTTATCATATAAACCACCATCAAACAACAGTTTGCCATCAATACGAATGGGATTCACATAAAACGGATAGGTCATAGACGCCCTAACGGCTGCATTTAGATTTCCTTCTGAGAAAACAACGCTTTTCTTTTCACGAATGTCGGAGGCTACACATCGAAAAGGGACGAATAGCGAATCGAACTGTTTATCGACACTGGCTCCGGTAGTTCCAAATATCCTTAACATTTCATAGTCGAGATATGCAGGAGTCATAAAGTTAGTGGGGAGTGATTTTTTAAATAGACTATCCTTACTAAAAGCCACATTGAGCATAGAAGCTCCGTCATTTTTTTCGCGCAGCAAAAAACGCTGTTCAGTGGTAGTGGCACCTTTAGTCATTTTAATGAATTTATCCGATAGGATGTAAGATTTGATTTCAACTGGCGAGTAACCACAGGCGTACCTTGCACCGACGAGAGCACCTGCACTTGTGCCTGCAATATAATCAATCGGGATTTCGCCCTCTTCTATCGCCATCAAAACCCCTACGTGAGCAAGCCCCGTTGCACCACCACCACTGAGTACGAGCCCTACAGATTGAGCGCGCACATGAGCGCTACTCAGGATCAGGGAAAACAATAAAAAAATGAGTGCCTTTCGTTTCAAGCTCCTTTAAAATGAGTTAATTTGTACAAAAATAGAAGTTTTTTTTCCACTAAACGAATGAAATTGAATGCTTGTTTTACTCGACCATATTGGAGTACTTGTTTTCGCCATTAGCGGTATGTTAACTGCTGCGGACAGAAGTTTGGATGTTTTGGGAGGGTATATCATCGCATTTATTACGGCCCTCGGTGGAGGTACGTTAAGAGATTTGTTGTTGAACACCGATGTGGCTTGGATGAGTTCTTGGCTTCAGGTCATCACTGTAATTGTAGGAGGTACAATTGGTATTATTTTCCGCTCTTATCTGAAAAAATTGAGAAGAACGTTGTTTATTTTTGATACCACTGGTATCGCTATATTTACGATCGTTGGCGTTCAAAAAGCCCTATCTTTT
>CAJXMN010000066.1 GCA_913056215.1 uncultured Flavobacteriales bacterium
TCAGCGAGCATCACTTTATTTACTTTTTTACCAACTCCGTTTGTTTGAGCCGTTTCGAGGTGTCCACCGAGAATACCTTTTACCGTTTCCTCTACTTTGTCAAGTCCTTTTGCCAAGACAACACCGTGAGATCCAGTTTCTTCTACAGTACCTTTACCGCGACCACCAGCGTGAATCTGAGCTTTCACAACAAACCAATCGGTTCCTGTTTTTTCGTTCAATTCTTTCGCTTTGCTTTCTGCTTCCTCAAGTTTTTCAACAATCACCCCTTCCTGGATGGGAACGCCAAAGCTCTTTAAAATCGATTTTCCTTGATATTCGTGTAAGTTCATTATTTCGCTTATTATTTTTCGCCACTAAAGTAAAGTTAATTCCTACAATTTTCAAGTCTGCGCGCAAAAAGGTGCAAAACTTTTTTCACATTTATAAGAAAACAGTAAATGGCCGTCTTTACTTGAACAATCATACAACCGCAAAAAGGGTCAGTCCAAGAAAATGAGGGTAAATTTGAGGATGCACGGTCTAGGAGAACGAGCACTATTCCTTCCGTTACTGATTCAAATGTTCTTGTATTGACTTTTGAGCAATAAAGCAAAACAACACATTAATTGTGTCTGCACAATCAAAAGTTCAAGATCCATTCAAGCGGTGATTGATGTCGATCTTGGCAGTTCAGTGGGGGACAACTAAAAAAAGCCCGTTACCCACGAAGGGAACGGACTCCTAATATCCAATGCATAATAACTATCGCTTCGCGAGTCTTTCGCTAGAAACGGATAATTTCTTTCTTCCTTTTTTGCGTCGTGCAGCTAAAACTTTACGCCCGTTTTTCGTAGCCATCCGGCTTCTGAATCCGTGCTTATTTCTTCTTTTACGCTGCGAGGGTTGAAATGTTCTTTTCATAACGTATATTTACTTTTTCTTGTTGCTCAATTATTGAAGGAATGCAAAGATAGTTTTTTTTTGTAGTATCCAAAACCAATCCGTAAAATTATTGATTTTTTCATCAATTTCCTGTCAAGTTCCATTAAATTTGCGCCTCACTTCACGAAAAACAGCACATGTTTAAACCAAAAAAAAAGAAGAAAGAAAAAGTTCAACTCTCCAAGGATTCGGTACAAAAAGCTAAACGGATTTTTACCTACCTAAAACCGTATCGACCTTTATTTTTTATAGGCTGGATATTTTTAGTACTCTCTTCTTCTGCGGGCTTATTCTTCCCTTATCTATTGGGACAGTTGCTGGGTGGAGGTTCTTCTACTCCAGCCTCACCAGCGGCTTCAACCGACCAAAGTTGGGTGGAGAATATCGATTTTGACAATATTAATAGTGTGGCACTGCTCTTGCTTGCATTATTTATATTGCAGAGTATATTTTCTTTTTTCCGCATCGTGATTTTCACTAAAGTAACCGAGAACACTATGCGCGATATCCGGAAAGATGCGTTCGATCGTCTCATTTATATGCCCATGGACTTTTTTAACCGTAATAAAGTGGGAGAACTAACCAGTCGTATCGCATCTGATATCACACTCATTCAGGATACGTTGCGAACGACCATCGCTGAATTTTTCCGTCAAATTATCATCATCATTGGATCTATCGTTTTCATAACAATTGTTTCGTGGCGCTTGGCGCTTATTATGCTCGCCACTGTTCCTGTAATGGCATTGGTCGCTGTTCTATTTGGGCGTTACATCAGGAAGTTGAGTAAAAAAGCACAAACACAATCCGCCGACTCGAATACAATTATCGAAGAAAATCTCACCGGTATCACCAACGTTAAAACATTTACTAACGAACAATTGGTGATCCGTAACTACCGGAAAGCCATCGAAAGTATTCGTCAACTTAACATAAAAAGTGGTAATTGGCGTGGACTTTTCGTCTCTTTTATCATTATGTGTCTGTTTGGTGCTATCGTATTTATCATTTGGCAGGGACTTCACATGACAATAGGACCTGATGCCACCCTGGAACGTAAAGATTTCTTTTCATTTGTATTGTTCACTGTTTTTATGGGAGCCAGCATTGGTTCAATTCCAGACTTATATGCTTCCATTCAAAAAGCGATCGGTGCGACGGAACACCTCATGGAAATTATCAAACAAGAAACAGAACAAGACCTTTACAAGGGGGATGAACGTCCTCAGATAAAAGGAGCAGTTACGTTCAACAATGTCTCTTTTCATTACCCACAACGTCCGAATATCAAGGTACTCGACAACCTTTCCTTCACGGTGAACGAAGGTGAAAAAATCGCCCTGGTCGGGGCTTCCGGAGCTGGAAAATCCACAATTGCAGCCATTTTACAGCGTTTTTACTCCATTTCGTCTGGTAGTTATACGATCGACGGTACTGCAGTAGAGAAAATTGATATAGAACACTTGCGACAATCAATGGCTTTTGTTCCCCAGGATGTTATTTTATTCAGCGGATCAATTCGCGAAAACATCTTGTTTGGAGACCCTAATGCTGATGACGAAGCTGTCATTGAAGCCGCCAAAAAGGCGAATGCTTTCAATTTTATTCAGTCGTTCCCAGAAGGAATGGACACGGAAGTCGGAGATCGAGGGATTCAACTCTCAGGCGGACAAAAGCAACGCATCGCCATTGCCAGAGCAATTCTCAAAGATCCAACGATCCTCATTCTCGATGAAGCAACCTCTGCGCTTGATACGGAATCAGAAAAATTAGTACAGGACGCATTGGATCGACTGATGGAAAATCGCACTTCGTTTATTATTGCCCACCGATTATCAACTATTCGTAAAGCGGATAATATTTTAGTGCTGCAGCACGGTGAAATTGTTGAAAAAGGCACTCACGAAACACTCATGCAACTCAAAGATGGCGTTTATGCTAACCTCAATGAATTGCAGATTTAATCATTTTCAACCTCTTGTATTCAATACTCGCTGTGAGTCTGGACATATTCTAAAATTGGAGTAAATTCAGTTATAGTTTAAAAGGTGTTCTTTTCTGTTTTCAGAAATCGCTTACTTCTTTAAACAAATCTTATTATTCGTGGTTTCATGTAAATATGAAACCTTTTCGTCAGGCTTTTCACTTACTACATAAACAACCCGGGAAGTGGTTAAAAAACCGTTCCGAGGCATTCGAGGGATATTACTACAAAATAAGTGATCGGCAAGGCCAGATAACGGTATTCATCGTTGGTATCTGTAAACGACAAGGTGAAGCGTTTTCTTTTTTACAAGTAGCCCATCATGAGAGTGCCACACCTCAGTTGTATAAGTATCCGCTCTCTGCTCTCCTCGCCAGTCAAACAGATGTTTCTTTTCAACTGGGAAATAATCAATTTAGTGTTGATGGTATTTATATCAGCGAAAAAGACTGTTCCGTCAATCTGACATTTCATACCGTTTCATCCTGGAAACGAACAATGATTAATCCAAGTATCATGGGACCTTTAGCATACGTCCCCGGCGTAGAATGCAAACACGATATCATTGCTTCCCATCTCTATGCGACTGGTGATTGCCGTATGGGAGGTAAAAAAATTCATTTCCATCGGGCCGACGGGTACATTGATAAAAACTGGGGCACCTCTTTTCCATCAAGTTATTACTGGGGACATGCTCATGCCTTCACATCGAGCAACCTATCGGTTCAATTTGCAAAGGGTAAACCCAAATGGGGTTTAATTCAACCCGCAGTAAACGTGGGTTTCATGCGCTTAAACAACAATATCATCACATTCAGTTCGCACAATGGCGGAAAGATCTATCTTCAAAATGCATCCGATAAACAGACACTGATTGTGCTTGAAAATCGAAAATGGAAAATAGAACTCATCATACACGACGCTTCCACTACTCCACTCTATGCACCGCACAAGGGAAGCCTAAATCAATCGATTCTTGAATCAATTGGAGGCTATTCAGAATTAACTATTTTTCGCAAGCAACGAACAAAAGATCTTAATAAAGTACTAAAGGACCATTCACAATCCACTACTTTTGAACGCCATAATTGGGTTACTAAAACACATGGAAAACACAACATACTCTAGTTATCTTTGTGTAAACAGAATGTTATTAACATTAAATTATTGAATCATAATGGCTTAAAACTTTGCTATATTCAGACAACCTTTATACATTTGCGCTGTTAAGAATTAGGATGTTTGATAAAACAGATTATGTGGAAATTACTAACGTTTAGTGTTGCTGTCCTATCGTTCAGTCTATGCTATGGACAATTTTCATCGAATTTTAATTCGTCGAAAAATTGGTCCATGAACAAGCATGAACTGTTTTTCGTTGTAGGTGGTACTCAGTTCCTGGGAGACCTCGGTGGTTTAGATAAAGTTGGAACGCAAAAATCGATTATCGATTTAGATTGGCCTGCAACGCGTGCAGGAATTGGTGTCGGTTACCGATTTCGCTTCCACCCCATGTGGGCGACGAGTACACAGCTCTACGCTGGTATGGTCAACGGTGATGATGCCAATACAGATGAAATTATTCGGCGGAGTCGCAATCTCTCTTTCCGTTCCCCAATTATTGAGCTTTCTCAGCGTATCGAATGTATTATTCTCGCTAACGAACGTGTTGGTGCTCGCTACAAAATCAGTGGATTAAAGGGGAAGCGACCAAAATCTGATTTACTCTATCTTTTTACAGGTATCAGTGGCTTTTATTTCAACCCACAAACGAAAATTGACGGAGACTGGACGAACTTGAGACCACTACGTACGGAAGGACAGGGATTACCAGGTGGACCTAGTGAATATGGAAAATTTAACCTGGCAATTCCTTTCGGGGTTGGTTTTAAACTTGGTATGGGTAACTTTTGGCGAATTGGTATGGAGTTCTCTTTCAACAAAACTTTTACAGATTATATTGACGATGTCTCAACCGATTATTACAGTCCGGATGTCCTTGCTTCTCAAGTTGGCCAGGAGGCTGTTTATGCAGCCAATCCAGCAATTGAAAACCACAGTTGGTTTACAGAAGGTCAACAACGTGGAAATCCCGAAGACAACGATGCTTACTTATTCGCAAACATTGTCCTTACCCGAAATATCACTTATCCTAAACGCAGAGGTTCACGCATCAAGTGGAAAGGTCGTACGAAATTCTAGATGTCCTCTTTATTAATTTACTTTTAGGTACTCCACCTTTATAGTAATTTTTGATCTCGTAATGTGTGCGGTTCAATGATGTTCGTGTAAACTTTTGTTCATAAAGTTTGATACCTTATCGTTCTTTTCGACCGTGTGCTACCAAATCTTATACTATTTTTGCTTCAAAGTAAACCGTCATGTACAACATTTTGAAGCAAATCCTCTTCTTGTTTGATCCCGAGAAGGTTCATAATTTCACTTTTAAGTTCATCCGTTTTTGGCTAAAAGTTCCTGGCATCAAATCAGTTTGGAAGAAAAAATATGTGCTGGAAAATGAAAAACTGCACCGAAACGTTTTTGGGTTAACATTTAAAAATCCCGTTGGACTCGCTGCAGGTTTTGACAAAAACGCTTCTTTATATAATGAGCTTGGTCATTGCGGTTTTGGCTTTATCGAAGTAGGTACTGTAACTCCTGAGCCACAGCCAGGGAATCCAAAAAAGCGCTTATTTAGGCTCAAAAAAGACGAAGCTCTGATTAATCGAATGGGGTTCAATAACCACGGGGTTCAAGAGATGGTTCAACGCCTGAAAAATAAAAATACAGACCTTTTGATTGGGGGTAATATTGGCAAGAATAAAACCACTCCTAATGAACAGGCCTCGGACGATTATCTTAAATCGTTCGAAGCCCTCCATCCCTATGTCGATTATTTCGTCGTGAATGTAAGTTCACCAAATACACCCAATTTAAGAGCACTTCAAGATAAAGAACCTCTAACAGCGTTATTGACTGCTCTGAACAATAAAAATCAGAAGCAAGAGCGACAACGCCCTATTTTATTAAAGATCGCACCAGATTTGACCAACAATCAACTCGACGATGTCATTGATATCGTCCTTTCGACAAATACCGATGGGATTATAGCGACCAACACCACCATTGACCGGTCTAATTTAACGGTTGAAAATCCTAAAGATTTTGGGCCAGGCGGACTTTCAGGAAAACCATTGCGCAAAAAGGCAACAGAAGTGATCAGGTATTTACATGGTCATTCAGAAGGTCAAATCCCTATTATCGGTGTAGGTGGGATTCACAGTCCCGAAGATGCGCTGGAAAAATTAGAAGCAGGGGCCGAATTGGTTCAACTCTACACTGGTTTCGTCTATGAAGGTCCCGAATTAATAAGAAAAATCAATGAAGAACTACTCAAGAAGTAGTGCTTTTTTTATATTAGTAGCATGAAAGATTTGAAAATTATAGAATGTCCACGAGATGCGATGCAAGGAATAGAAACCTTTATTCCGACAACGACTAAAATTGACTACATCAATGAGCTCTTAAAAGTGGGATTTGATACCATTGACTTTGGAAGTTTTGTCTCTCCGAAGGCAATACCTCAACTTAAAGATACGGCGAAAGTTCTGGATAAACTTGATATCTCGAAATCTCATTCAAAATTACTCGCCATCGTCGCTAATGAGCGTGGTGCAAAAGATGCGTGTGAATTTGAAGAGATTGATTGTCTCGGCTATCCTTTTTCAATATCTGAAACTTTTCAACAGCGCAACACGAATGCTTCCATAGAAGACAGTTTGAGTCGATTGGAAAAGATCAATGATTTGGCTGTAAAAACAGGTAAATCGGTAGTTGTCTACCTTTCAATGGGTTTCGGGAACCCTTATGGCGATCCATGGGGGCCTGAAGTTGTGATTGATTGGACCAATAAACTAGTAGATCGATTGGGCATCCAAACTGTTGCACTGTCAGACACTGTTGGTGTTGCGGAACCTGGCTTAATCACGAGTCTGTTCAACGCTTTGATTCCTGAATTGCCCCATGTTGAAATTGGTGCACACTTACACACGACACCGGATACTTACGCCGAAAAGTTAAAAGCTGCACACGATGCAGGTTGTCGAAGGTTTGACAGTGCTATAAAAGGATTTGGTGGGTGTCCCATGGCTAAAGATGATCTCGTCGGTAACATGCCCACCGAAAAAATGATTGCTTGGTTTATCGAACACAACATTGCTACCAAGATCAATGAAACGGCCTTGGAAAAAGCAGTTCACCAGAGTACTTACGTATTTAAAGATTAACTGAATGAACATACATAAAATTATATTTATAGGGCTAGCGCTTATTTCTGCCCCGTTTTTTGTGAGTGGTCAACAAAGTAAAACTTACGACTTGGGCAATTTTGAGCGAATCGCATTTTATGGACGATACACTGTCGAAGTTCATCAATCTGATTCCAAAGAATTGGAACTTACGCTTCATAACAGTGAATTGGATTTCTCCGACCTTTCGATGAAATACAACGACGAAGAGTTGAAGGTTAAATTCAGCGGAAGTTTAATGGATGATCAAGATCTCCTCATGATTCTCCGAGTTCCAAATATTGAACATGTCGAGGCACGGCAAGGATGTGAATTGCGTTTTGATCAATCATTTTCTTTTGATCACCACCCCATCGAGCTAATTGTAGATTCCGGAGGTAAAATCAAGGCAAGTAACATCAATTCTCCGTTTGTCAAAACTAAAATAACGAAAGGTGGATCAATTCGCGTTACGGGAAAGACAGAATTACTCGATGCTTCTATTCGAACTGGTGGAACTATTGGTGCTGCTCAACTCAAGGCTACCAAAGTCAATGCTTCTGTAACGATGGGTGGTGAAATTATTTGTTTTCCACAACAAGAATTGGCTGCGAAAGTAACAACCGGTGGAACAATTAATTACAAAGGCGATCCAACAGTAGATAAAAAAACACGATTAGGAGGAACAATAGAAAAGTTATAATGCGGTACTCTATTATCATCTTATTCAGCATCATTCTCTTTTGTTCTTGCGAGTCAGAAAGTAATAACGACAATGAGCAGGACAAAGATCAATTCATATCCGACACCCTTGAAGCTCCTGCTGAATTTAGTAATACGGGTTTTGATGACAAGCTCAAGTACGAATTGCTGATAGAAACGCACATCTGTAACCCCAATTATTCAGATACGACATCTGATAAAACTGTTCCATGCAGTTCTCGTTTTTTTAGGTTTTTCGAGTGGAATCGCAAGAGAAACCTCGACAATGCCTTCATGCTTCAGGTGCATGCTGGAGTCAATGATTATCCATATCGGCGCTTACTGATTTTTACACGGGAAAAGGGAGAATTAATATTAGTCAATGGCATCAATGGCTATTTGATTGAACAACATACAAGACCTAATGATATTGATGACCTTGTAGTAGGTATCATCGATGATCTAGGAAATAATAATTTTGATCGTTACGATGTTGTTCTTCGCTATGAAGATGGCAAGTATCAATTTAAAGAAGCAATTGGAGATTTAAGGGGCCCCTTTCAATCAGATACACTGAAAAAGGCTGCCAGTCGAGCAATAAAGCGTCGAATTAAGGAAAAAGAGCTGATCTTTTGAAAATTGTTACTGTCATAGCGTTCATCATCATCATGATGAGTTGTATTTATGAAGGAAGCTTACGGCCGGTCTTACCTTCATCCCTTTTGCATGCCAACAGTGCTAAATCCTGGGTAGTGCATTCGCAGGTTGATAAACGTCAAGAATTAGCTCCACAATTGCAGGAAAGAAAAGAAGTGTTTACCTTTTATCACAACGGTACTTTTCGTCGCCAACAATTGATTCATCTGGGTTCAGAGCGTGGCGAGAAAGGGTATTTTAGTCTCAAAGTCAGTAAACAAAAGCAAGACACTATGGTCTTCCTTCATTATGCAGATAACAGGAAAGAACAATGGCATGACTTAAAGGTACAGACCCGAAAAATTTCCTGTCGTAACGATCAAATGCATTTGACATTACAAACTCTCAAAGTACCTGACATGCCATGATTGCTATTATCGACTGTGGGGACCGAAGAATTGATCAGCTCGTGAGAACGGTAGACTACTACGACGATTGTTTTGTGGTTGCTGTGTACGATATTCAAAAAACAGCATGGGACGAACATAATGTTGATGCATACATCATTTCAACTTCAGCACTGGTGGTGAATGAAGTTGACGTGAGTAATTATTTAAAAGAATTGAAAATACTCCTGGATCATAATAAACCAATTTTAGGAATCGGCACGGGGCATCATCTCATCAGTTTACTTTTTGATGGTCAAGGGGTTTATGCTCCTTACTTTAATGATGCCATTGAAATTGGTATCATTTCAGATGATCACCCCTTATTTCAAAAATTACCTTTAGATATCACCATGATTAAAGAGCACAGTGGTACCGTATCCATACCTGCCACATTCGAATTACTTGCGAGTTCAGATATCAGCATAAATGAAGCCATGGGACATCGTGATCGCCTCATATTCGGTGTTCAATTTCTTCCAGAACACTCGGGTAATCACGGAAATGTAATTATTGAAAACTTTGTGAATATCTCCCAGCAAAAGCTGTGATCGTTACCTTAAAAATTTAGAAATTAGCACAGCTATGTTATTGAATCGATTATGGATTGGCCTTTTTGTATCTTCACTCCTTGTAGGTGGATTCAAGTTGATCATATATGGAGACACGATGGTCTTTAAAGAGATGGTCACAGCCCTATTCGAGAGTGCTAAACTCGCCTTTGAAATTGCGCTATTCTTGACTGGAGCGCTTTGCCTATGGATGGGTCTCATGCAGATCGGTGAAAAAGGTGGAGCCGTACGCATACTTACGCGATGGGTTTCCCCTTTATTCGGTAAATTATTTCCTGGTGTACCACGCGATCATCCAGCCGTAGGTTCAATGATGATGAACTTTAGTGCTAATATGCTTGGTTTGGATAATGCAGCTACTCCTTTGGGATTAAAAGCAATGGGACAACTGCAAGAATTAAACCCTAACAAAAAAGAAGCTTCCGACGCACAAATTATGTTTTTGGTGCTCAACACCTCAGGGTTGACCGTTATTCCGGTTTCCATTCTCGCTTATCGTGCTTCTTATGGTTCATCATCACCTTCTGAAGTGTTTTTACCCATACTATTCTCTACCTATTTTGCATCCATGGTGGGCTTAATCGCAGTAGCACTCAAACAAAAAATTAATCTACTCAATAAAACCATTCTGTCTTATCTGGGAATCGCAACGGCACTTATTGTTGGACTCCTTATTTTTTTAATCTACCAACCTGAACAAGTAGAAATCGTTTCTAATGTCGGTGGAAATTTATTGTTATTCCTAGTTGTCATCGCATTTATCGTGCTTGGTGTCCGTAAAAAAATCAACGTTTATGAAGCTTTTATTGAAGGAGCTAAAGGCGGTTTTGATGTAGCTATTAAAATTGTACCTTACCTTGTGGCAATATTGGTAGCAATTGGCGTCTTTAAAGCTTGTGGTGCTCTGGAGTTACTATTTGAAGGACTCAAATATGTACTTATACAAGTGGGGGTAACTACGTTGGATTTTATCGAGGCTCTCCCTACGGCATTCATGAAACCTTTTAGTGGTGGTGCCGCTCGAGGGATGATGATCCAGGCTTTTGAAACGTATGGGGTTGATTCTTTCATAGGAAAACTCACTGCTACTTTTCAAGGTTCTACAGAAACAACATTCTACGTGCTCGCCGTTTACTTCGGTTCTGTTGGCATTAAAAGAACACGTTATGCGGCGGGATACGGTTTATTAGCTGATCTAGCTGGAATTATCGCAGCAATAGTTATTGCCTATATATTTTATAAATAATGAAAATTGATAAGGATAAAATAAATCGGCTATCTCCAGAAGACGCGCTTCCTTTAATGATCAGAATTAAATATTTTTTATTCGGTCGTGAAAAACCTGATGGGTTTACCCGTATCACATTTACCCTTTCACTTTTCATTTGGGTGTTGCTGACCTTTTGGAATGCCATCAGCTACTTTGTATTGCTCTCTTCCAATATTATCGAGAAGAATAAGGGCTTTTCTGTTCAGGATATCATTCGCAAAAATGGTGTAAGCCACGGCTTCAGTGGTCCGGAATTCTTAGAGGCACTACGCCACTTTTATTTTATCAACAATTTTATTTGGGGACTCATTTTTATTGGTCTGGTACTGATGTACCGCAAAAAACGCAGTTATCCCCTTTTTATATTTTTGGGGCTCGCTGTTCATTTTGGCTACATGTTTTGGAACCTCGGCTTTCAATACTTAGTGCAAGATATTTCCTTTTTTGACAAAATCTGTTATGCTATTTTCATTTTCACCATCATTATTCATTCGTGGTTGATGAATAAAGAAAAAGGCGAACGCGAACCTATTCAAGAAAATTTTTGATGTATAACTTAGTTCTGATCTGATGGTATGAGACCTTTCTTTTAATACTAATCCACTCTGCCAAATAGAAGCAGTTAATTCACTATTCAAGTAAATCACCACAAACCGTTTTACGTGTTACTTACGTGTGTTTTCAGCTCATTCTTTTTTTGGCTGATAACGAAAAGTAGTATCTTTGCATATGCATTATGCGGTTATAGACTTGGAGACGACTGGTGGTAGTTTGAAAAACACCAAAATTACCGAGATCGCTATATTTTTAACTGATGGTGAGAAGATTATTGATGAATACAGCACACTTCTCAATCCAGAACGCACTATTCCTCCATTCATTACACGGTTGACAGGAATCAATGATGAGATGGTTAAAAATGCGCCCCGATTTTTTGAAGTAGCTAAAGAAGTACTGGAGTTTATGGGCGATGCAATTTTTGTAGCGCATAACGTGGGGTTTGACTATAATGTCCTACGACATGAATATAAATCGCTTGGTTTTGATTTTCGTTCAACGCATTTGTGTACTGTTCGATCGTCGCGCTATGTAATTCCGGGACACAGTTCTTACAGCCTGGGCAAACTCACCAGTGCTTTGGGTATCCATCTCGAAAACAGACACCGCGCGAAAGGAGACGCTCTGGCAACGGTACAGCTTTTCCATCATCTCATGGCAAAGGACCCTCATAATCTGACGACTTTTCATCAAAGTGACATACAACCTAAGTCTTTACACCCTGGACTGGACATCAGCGTAATTGATGAGCTTCCCAAAAAAACGGGGGTCTACAAATTCTACTCCTCAGAGCATGAGCTCATTTATATCGGTAAAAGTCGAAACATTCAAAATCGTGTCAAGCAGCATTTGAAAAACAACAGTTCTAAAAAAGCGATACGCATGCGCGAGGAAATTGCTGATATTCAGTTTGAACTACTCGGTTCAGAAGCCATTTCTCTTTTGAGAGAATCTACACTCATCAAAAAACATCAACCCCGTTATAATCGTGCATTGCGGAAAGACAAGTTTCCTTTTGGATTGTATGCCTTTAAAGATGGCAATGACTATCTGCACCTACATGTAGATCATGTGAAGCGCAAAAAAGAAACACCTTTTACAACATTCAGCGGAAAAAAGGAGGCACAGCGATTTCTGCATCACGTTTTTGAGAAGTATGAGCTTTGTCAAAAATTATTGGGTTTGTACCCCACCCGAGGTGCTTGTTTCCAATATCATACAAAACAATGCTATGGAGCCTGTATTGGTGAAGAATCTCCTGACAGCTATAATGAAAGGGTAAATCAATTACTGGAAGCTTTACATTTTGAACTGAACAATTTCTTTATCATCGACCGTGGTCGAAGAGAAGGTGAAATAAGTGTGATATTAATAGAGCGCGGTACCTATAGGGGCTATGGATTTATTAACAAGCAATATGACGACGGATCAATTGAATCCTGGAAATCAGCCGTGACACTTACATCTGAGGCTAAGGATGATCGTATGATCATTCAACGTATGTTACGCATGGGGAAATACAAGGAAGTTCGGAAATTTTAATTGAACGTTAAGGAATTCGCTTTTTCTCTATGCGCCTTAAGATCCAACCAAAAATCATAATCACAAGAAGAAAGAACAAAAATAAGACCATAAACTGATTTTTGAATGCATTTGCCAACGACAATTCATCGGCCGCTAATACTATCACGCTTGAACGGCCAAAAGGGTTGGACTAAACGCACCGTTTAATCAAAAAAACGTCTTTCAAGCTCATAGATCACTAGCTTTAAAAACGGAAACGTGCAAAGCCGAAGGCTGCTGATAAGCTCGTCGCATCATCCAGGAAAAAGGAGAGCGCATCTCTTGAAGACACCCCTACTTCATAACGTCCACCGCCCAGAATAAAGTTAATACCGACAGGAATATTGTGGGCGTAAACACCTCCACCATAATATCCAGCGCTCAGTTGTAACCATTCCACAAGTCGAATATCGCCACCCACAGCGTAAACCGGATTTTGCAAGCTGCCAGGATTCTCACGATTGAAAGGAGCGACGACATCCACTCCTACATGCACTTTATCGTTGAAGTTGATACTTCCCCCCAAACGGAAGTTTGCGGCATTACTTATAACAATTTCTTCTTCTCCCACAAGGTTGAGTAATCCTCCATCCTCATTTAGGGCATTCATGGCCTCTGGTATATTAGCATCTTCGAGACCAGGCATCGTCATTTCCGCAACGGTTGTGTCACGCACGCTATACACATTTTGCTTATACGTCACATTACCAATATTGTTAACAGAAGCGGCCAATCGAATCTTATCCAATAGAATTACACTTGCGGATAGGTCTACTCCATAACCTTTACCAACTGCCTCCGGTAACGTTCCACTATTTTGATTAGAACTATTTCCATAATTGATATCATAAAATGGTGAAATAGCAGAGTTGACCGATATATCATTGCCGTCCGATTCTAAATCAAACATGGCCATAGACTGAATATAACGTCCGCCTATTCCAGCGTAGAGTGCAAACGTACTATCTTGACCAAATAATTTTCTTCCGTATCCAAAATTGTAGTAGCGGTTCCAGGAAAACTTGATGCGCGAACCGTTGGTGATTCCGCTCAGCGATTCTGGGTCATTGGAAGATCCTTTGTAAACGGCTGCCAATGTATCCTCCGACAAATTCGGTGAATTAGCTATTGTTGATGTATCCCCATTTATGGCGATCCCTAATGAATCAAAGTACCCCGATGTACGACCGCGAAAGACCAAATCAGAAGTTTTCTGATTTAAACGCGAATACCAATTATAATTCTCCGTAATCGACACGGCTATTCCTCCAAATTTATCATCTTGAAAAGAAGCTCCGAACCAATTATAATTAGCATCTATCGCTATTCCCGCATCAGCATAATCGCGAGCCGCATCCACTTGTTGCTGATAATTGAAAGGCGTGCCGCTATCATTCACTTGATTCATGATAGCTTGATAGGCATTTTGAAGTCGTTGTTTATCTAACGTTGGACTAGACATACCTACGGAAAATTCAGATGTTCCCATCGTAAATCGTTTTCCTTCATACCCTGTTCCCCATCCTAGTGCGGAATTGTTGATCCCTAAACTTTGATAGTCTGTCAAAAATGTGGTAGCCACCCCTTTACCAACCGCAGTATACGCTGAATTTTGGGTTTGAGTAATCGAAGAAAAAGCAAGCGGAACTATAAATAGTAAAACCAGGTAAAAGTTTTTCATGTTTTCGTTTTTAGATATTCACATTTATATTGAACAAGTTAAATTAAGTAGATTTAAATATACATAATAAAGTTAAGTACAAATTTTGAATTTCTCACTTTTGAATGACGTCAAAATCGAATAATTCGTTGGATGGAAACGACTTTAATTTGAACTGTCCATCACTCAACACCCCATACGTGTTATATTTTAACCAGTCGCCCAAGTTGTAATAATAGCTTCCTTCACCAACCTGTATACGCAAAGGTAAGTGCCGATGGCCAAATATAAGATAGTCGAAATGATGCTCTTTCAGAATGGACTGTGCGTATTGTACGAGCCATTCATTTTTTTCACCCAGAAATACTTCGTCATCTCCTCCAGTGGCTGCCCTGCTTTTTCTCGAAGAAAAATTAGCCACGGAGATTCCAAAATTGGGATGAAGTCGTGCAAAACACCATTGAAAAAAGCGATTCGAAAAAATGCGCTTGATCAATTTATAGCCACGATCTCCGGGTCCAAGTCCATCACCGTGAGCTATAAAAAGTTTTTTACCCTGTGCTTCTATACTGATAGGTTCTCGATGAATGGTCACCCCTATTTCAGATTCAAAATAATCGAACATCCACATGTCGTGATTCCCGGTAAAAAAATGAACTTCTACACCATCATCAACGAGTTCAGCTATTGCACCTTGAATACGAACAAAACCTTTAGGAATCGCTTCCTTGTATTCGAACCAAAAATCAAATATATCGCCAACGAGATAGATAGCTCTGGCATTGGGTTTTATAGACTTCAACCAACGGACGATACGTTTTTCACGATTTCTACTCTCCTGAAAGTTCGGTGCGCCCAAATGAAAATCTGAGGCAAAATATATATGCTTTCTTTCATGCCCCATATAGCCTACTAATCATTGAAGAGTTCTTCCAGCTTCATCTCCAGTGCTTCTCCACGCAATCGCGTAGCAATAACCTTTCCCTCACGATCGATAAGCACCGTAAAAGGAATGGATGAAACATTATATTTTTGAGCGGCTCTCGAATTAAAATACTTTAAATCCGAGACATGAGCCTCCCACTTCAAATCATCTTTTTCGATAGCAGCCTTCCATTTTTCCTTATTGCGATCCAGAGATACTGAAAAAACTTCGAATCCTTCTTCATGATACTCATCGTAGAGCTTTACTACATTGGGATTTTCTCTTCGACAAGGTCCACACCAAGATGCCCAAAAATCGAGTAAAACAACCTTACCCTCATAGTCTGAAAGTCGTAATGTATCCCCTTCAGGAGTTGGCAACGTTATTTCTTTTGCCTCACTTCCGACTGCAATAGGCTGTCGCGCCTTCATTCTCTTTTTATTTTCATCAAATTCACTAACGAGCCGCTGAACAGTCGGACTTTCTTCAAACCCTTCTTCCAGCCCATTAACAATCTTCTCATAAAGCGGGAATTCGTTCTTTACGTCAAGTGCCGGCAACACAGCTATAAGCGCCGGAGAATTTGGATGCTTTCCAACGAAACGTTTCTTTTTGCCTTGAAAAGCTTTGAACGTAGATTGAAAGGCTTGCTGGATTTCTTTCTTTTTATCTTGATTCTCGCGTAAATATTGATTCGCCGAATCCAACTCTTTTTTGTACTGGTAATTATAACGTAAAAACTCATTTAAATCAGCAGAAGCTGGTGAGCCGACGATGTTTGAGTGAAGAAAAAGCTGTTTTCCATCTCCATAAACCTCCACAGTGTCATTTCTTCGTAGTACGAGATTGATCTTTTGTTCACTATCCAATCGAAGTGCGTAATAATCAGGATCATTAAGGGTAATACTTTGCTCGAAATTTCCTTTTTCATCAAAGGTTATCTGATCAATAATGGTGTCCTTATTATCACCTTTATTCTGCACTACCTTCAATTCATTAGAAGGTGCATTAAAAATCTGCCCCTTGAGGACGATTTCAAACTGCTGTGCGTTTAAAGTAAAACCTATACATAAAAAGCTAAAAAGTAGATATCGCATAACCTGTTATTTTCCGAAAAGTTCTTTCAATTTTTGTTCCAAAGAAGGTCCTCTCAATTTCGTTGCAATAATTTTTCCTTCAGGATCGACCATCACTGTGTGGGGGATTCCTCGAAACTGATATGTACTTACAACATCTGATTCCCAACCTTTTAAATCGCTGACATGATGATTCCAGACGAGACCATCCGCCTTAATAGCGCGCTTCCATTTTTCTTTGTTTTTATCTAAAGAGACACTAAATATCTCAAAATTTTCATCTTTATATTTATTGTACAGACGCACAACATTTGGATTTTCCTTACGACAAGGTCCACACCATGACGCCCAAAAGTCGATCAGCACATATTTCCCTTTGAGATCAGATAATTTCATGATTTCACCCTGCGGATTTTTCATGGCTATTTCAGGTGCAATTTTTTCTTCATTGAAGGACTTGAACTCTTTCAAATCATTTTCTACTTGAGTCACTTGCTTGCCTACCTGTTCTGTCATTGGATGTTCAGGGTATTCTTCTTTGTATGCACGGTACATTTTCTGAAGTACTTTCAGTTGTGCTTCGTCGTAATTTTCATACCCCATCATGGGCATTAAATTGGTCATCAACAAAATATTAACCGGATTAGCTGGTTGATCCTCGATGAAGTTGATAATAAATTCATCCATCGGCTTTTTTTGTTTCATGACCATTTTCATGAGCTTTTGTTGATCGTATTGACGTGGATTCTCAATGGACTTCTGCCAATCTACAAACGTACGCATTTCCTTCATGTAGCGGTTTAAAGGTTTCGACCACTCTGTTCCCGAATAGCGCGCCGACTGATTGAAATTATTAAACGTTAACTCAATATAGACAGAATCATCAGGTACTAATGTCATCGGAACAACTCGTGGTTCCTGACCCTGAG
>CAJXMN010000067.1 GCA_913056215.1 uncultured Flavobacteriales bacterium
TAGCGTCTTCTGCAAGGCAATCACCGAGCACTTCCTTTCCCGCAATAGCAGAGCCCGAAGATACGAGAATGGTAATGATATCTCGCTCATAGAGATAAGCTATTTGACGGACCAAATTTTTCAAAATGGGACCAACGATTCTATTATTTCTGTTGGTCATTACATTGGTACCAACTTTTACTACAATTCTTTTCTTAAAATCTTCCAAAACTAAATTTTTATTGATTTGATTCTTCTCCTAGTTCAACGGCACGATCGAAAGCTGCATAAGCAGCATCCTTAATCAAGTCTTTGATGTTATTATCGTCCATAGAGTCTAATGCTGCTTGCGTTGTACCTCCTTTTGAAGCCACTCGATCCATCCAGGTTTGCGGGGTGAGATCTGATTCATTAAATAACTTTACAGCACCTTCAAAAGTAGCACTCACAAGTACTTTCGAATCATTATCAGAGAAGCCCATTTTCTTAGCTGCTTCTAACATCGAATTCATAAAGTAAAAAACGTAAGCCGGTCCACTTCCAGAGATCCCTGTAGATTTATCAATAAAAGCCTCTGTTTCAACGTGTATAGATGCACCCGTGGTATCTAACAAATTGCGAACCATGAGGAGTTCAACACGTGAGACTGCTTTTGACTCGTAAATGAAGTAACTCCCATACCAACTTTAGCAGGTAAGTTCGGCATTGTTCTAATCACCTTGGGTGCCTGTAATGTATCTTTGATAAAATCAATTGTTACACCTGCCATCAGCGATACAAAGACTTGCTGATCATTCACCATAGGTTTCATTTTCTCAAATAACGCCTCACAGTGATAGGGTTTTACCGCTACAAATATGATATCCGCTTGAGGCAAACAATCCTCTAACGTTTCGTGGACATCAAATTCCGGATTTTCCTTTAATCGTGCGATGGTTTCGGCACTCAGGTCATGAATCATTAACTTCCTCCTATTTAGTAGCTCAGAAGTAGCCATACCTTCTGAATAGGTCAATCCCATGTTTCCTCCACCAATTACTAAAACTTTCATATATGTTGTTTATTTATTTTTTTATGTGTTATAACTTATTTATTACAACTATCATTCTATTCACAGCAATCATGACGATTTTACTGCTTTACTTCATCTACCTTTTTTATTAAACAATCAAAAAATACTCGTTTCCAGTATTTTAACATGTAACAAATAACCTCACCTGCCTGTCATGTTAAACTGTCACTTGTTATTTTTCCTCCGAAAAGATAATGATTTTTATGAATTTAAGCTTTTAGAAATCCAAAAAAATTATTTTTACGTAACTATGTAAGGAATCTAAATAAAAGTCGTCTATTAAAAACACAAAGAAATTAAATGTATGACTAAAGTTGTAGAAAATAAAAAGAAGAAAAAACTCAAATCATTACAACGGAGAAAAAGTTATCTCGCCGAAGCGGACAATCAGATCAATTTGCTTGAGCACGAGCGGCGTGTCGGTAAAGGGTTTAGCGCTCAACTCAAAGAACATGATCAGCTCCCTTTCCGTCCAAGAACCCTGGAAATATTGCAGCTCAATTTGGGTTATATGTGTGATCTGACGTGCGAACATTGTCATGTTGATGCAGGTCCGGACCGGAAGGAAATCATGACTAAAAAAACGTTAAAGAATGTTATTAAAATTATCGATAAAACATCGGTTAAAACGGTTGACCTGACAGGTGGAGCTCCCGAAATGAACCCTCACTTTAAATGGCTAGTTGAAGAGCTTTCGGAAAGAGGTGTACACACTATTGTGCGTTCCAACCTGACCATACTCGTTTCCAATAAAAATTTCCGAACATTTCCTGCGTTCTTTAAAGAGCATGGTATTGAAGTTATTGCATCAATGCCTTGTTACTCAAAAGAAAATGTTGATAAACAGCGCGGATCAGGAGTTTTTAATCGTTCCATCGAGGCGCTGCAAAATTTGAATCAACTCGGCTATGGTGTTTCAGGTAGCGGTCTTGATTTGCATTTGGTCTATAATCCTGGTGGGGCGAGTCTTCCTCCGGCACAAGAAGCACTTGAACAAGATTACAAAATAAGATTGAAAGAAGATTGGGATATCGATTTCGATCGGTTGTATACCATTACTAACTTGCCAATTTCGAGGTACCTCGACTTCTTACTCGCAGCGGATAAATACGAGGATTACATGGAAACACTTATCAATGCCTTTAACCCGGCAGCCGCAGAGAATGTAATGTGTAAAAACACCATTTCTGTAGATTGGCAAGGTTATTTGTACGACTGTGACTTCAACCAAATGTTACAGTTAAAAGTGGATAATGACCGTCAACATGTCAGTAATTTTGATGAAAAAACACTTTATGACCGCACCATTGTAACGGGACAGCATTGTTATGGATGCACTGCGGGAGCAGGATCAAGCTGTCAGGGAACAACAACATAAATCATGATGATATTACGAACACTTTGCATATTTATAGCCTTCATTTTTATAGCACCGTTCATCGTTGCTCAGGAAATTGAACCGCGTTATAAAAACATGGTGGAGCGCAAATATGATTTTCCCACAATACCTCCTGATACTGTCGAAAACTGGATCCATCAAGGCGCTACTGTCAACATTCTTGATACACGTGAAAAAGTGGAATATGAAACGAGTCATTTACCCCAATCTATTCACGTAGGCTACGACGAACTTAAATGGGGCGTAATTGATACATTGGATCGCGATAAGCCTGTAGTCGTTTATTGTTCCATTGGTGTTCGAAGTCAGAATATCGCGAAGAAAATGAAAGAAAATGGCTTTGAGGATGTTAAAAACCTTTATGGCGGAGCATTTTTATGGGCCGAACAATTTCGTCCTTTAAAGGATTCTTTAGGACAAGAAACTAAAAATATTCACGGATATAATCGTTTCTGGGGACGTTGGATTGATAAAGCACCAGTGGTTTATGAATGACAGACAATTACTTATTTTCACAAAAAATCCTGAACTAGGTAAATGTAAAACGCGTTTAGCCGCCACCGTTGGTGATGAAACAGCTTTGAATGTCTATCAGCAATTGTTAGATCACACGGTTCGATTTTCAAAAAAGGTTTTAGCGGATAAGTGCGTTTACTATTCAAATAGCATTCAAAATGATGATCGCTGGAACGAGGCATACTTTGATAAAAAGCAACAAAATAAGGGCAATCTCGGTCAGAAAATGGTCGCTGCCTTCAAAGCTAGTTTTAATGCAGGTTATCAAAAAGTAGTCATCATAGGATCTGATTGTGCTGAAATCAATGAAGAGGATATTCACGCCGCTTTTATCGCATTGGACACCAATGATGTGGTAATAGGTCCTGCGCTGGATGGTGGATACTATTTATTGGGTATGCGAAAGTTCATTCCAGCACTTTTTAAGGATAAAAGCTGGAGCACCCCCCACCTCATTAACGAAACCATCGCTACGCTAAAGGATCAATCCTTAAGCTTTTCCTTGTTAGCGCAAAAGTCGGATATTGATTATGAGAACGATCTTTACCGTGAGGAGGCGCTAATTGATTTTGAATTGAAAAAAGAACAATAATCTAAAGCAGCTTTTTGGTTTCGAAATCACATCGGATCCACATCTATGATAATTCGAACGGGTTTATTCATGCTATTTGAATAAAATTTGTTGATTATTTTTCGCAAGTGTTGCTTAACATTTTTTTGAGACGCCTCACGTTCCACTTTCAGCCGAATCACTTTTAAAAACTGATTTTGAATGCGTTGAACAATAGGTGATTCTGGTCCCAAAACACGGCTCCCAAAGACTTGTTTCAATTGCTGAGCAAGTTCTTCTGCACTCATTTCAACTCGCTCTGACTGACGGTGTTTTAAGGTAATATGAATCATTTTATAGAACGGCGGATAAAAATAGTTTTCCCTTTCAATGAGCTCATGCTTATACATGGATTGGTAATCATGCTCTATAACATATCGAATAACCCAGTGATCTGGATCGTATGTTTGAATGACCACCGTGCCGCGTTTTGATTTTCTTCCAGCGCGTCCTGCCACTTGAGACATTAATTGATAACTCCGTTCGAAAGATCTGAAATCGGGGCGTCTAAGCATCATATCTGCATCCAGTATTCCAACTAAAGAGACATTGTCAAAATCCAATCCTTTGGTTACCATCTGCGTACCTACAAGAATATCGATTTTACGATCCTGAAAATCACTCAGAATTTTCTCATAACTATTTTTTTGTCGTGTTGTGTCGAGGTCGAGCCTTTGAACGCGCACACCCGGCAAAATGATACTCAATTCATCTTCAATCTTTTCTGTTCCGAAACCTACCATTTTGAGTCGATTACTGCCACATTCGGGGCAAGAACCCACAGGAGGTGTAAAATAACTGCAGTAGTGACACTTGAGAATATTACTTTTCTTATGATAGGTGAGTGAAACATCACAATTTTTACAATTCGGATTCCATCCACATACTTCGCAAGCCCAAATAGGGTTATAGCCCCTTCTATTTTGAAACAGAATAATCTGTTCTTCCCGTTCAAGCGCAGCTTTCATGTGATCAATCAGAAATTTCGAAAAATCTGATTGCATGGTCTTCTCCTTCTTTTCTTTACGTATATCAGCCGTAAATATTTCTGGCATTTGAATGTCTCCAAAACGTTTATCAAGTGTTACTAGACCATATTTTCCTTGTTTTGCATTGTAAAACGATTCGAGAGCTGGAGTTGCCGACCCCAACAACACTTTGGCATCGTGAAACGCTCTCAGCACTATCGCCGTATCACGTCCGTTATAGCGCGGACTGGGATCATATTGCTTGAAGGAGCTTTCATGTTCTTCGTCAACGATGATTAAACCTAAATTTTTAAACGGTAAAAAAACAGCACTTCGAGCCCCCAAAATAATCTGAAACCGTTTTCCATTGCCATTGAGTAATTCGTTCCAAATTTCAACCCTTTCATTCTGATTAAACCGGGAATGATATACGCCTACCTTGTCACCAAAATATTTTGATAACCGTTCAATAAGTTGAGTCGTCAAGGCAATTTCGGGCAATAAATAGAGTACTTGTTTACCTTGTTCAATCTGTTCCTTGATCAACTCCACATAAACCTCTGTTTTACCGGAGCCTGTTACACCGTGCAGTAATACCACATTTTTTGATTCGTAATCTGTTCTGATCGAAGCTAATGCTGCTGACTGATCAGCGGATAAATCTTTCAAAGGAGTCACGTCCTCTTCCTCAGCTCCTAAACGTGAAATTTGCTTGCGAACAAGTCGTAATATCCCGTGTTTTTCGAGGGTATTCATGGAAGATATCGAGGCGCCTTGTTCTTCCATTGCTTTTCTAGAAACGGCGTGTTTCCGTTTTCCTCCCTGGAGGTGAAGCAAAGTGAGTAAGGCATCCGTTTGTTTCTTTTTCCGTTGATCGGCTGAATATTCATTGAGCAGTTGCTCTAGCGCTTTCTCATTACGATAAGCATCAGCTAACTCTACGAATAGCTGTGTTTTAGGCGTGTATTTATGTCGCAGCTCTTCTTTTGTTATGAGTACCCGCTTGTCAATCATTGATTTAATGACCGGTTGGACATTTTTGACACCAAGAATATCGGAAATATCCTTAAGGTGGAGTTCTTCTTGAATTTCTAAAGCTTCAAAAACCTGAAATTCGCGATCTGTCAATTGTTCTTGATTCACCTCATGCTCAGGGTGAAGAATAACCTTCGTTTCACTGCCCAACTTAAAATTACTTGGCAGAGCTGCATTCATGACATCCCCTAATGGTGCCATGTAATATTCAGCCACCCAATTCCAAAGTTTGTATTGTTTCCCTGTGATGATAGGACGATCATCCAGGATAGATTCTACATATTTCGATTGATAGCCCGAAGGAACCTCTTGGTGGACACGCACAATAAGGCCCGTTTGTAACTTCCCTTTACCAAAAGGCACAACAACCCGTACCCCCGTCTTCAGGAATCCATTGAGTTCAAAAGGTACACGATAAGTAAAAGTATTATGAATTGGTACGGGCAATAATACATCAACAAAATATGTTTTTCTTTCCTCCACTACTCGCCTGTCATTTTTATTTTATCCTATCGCACATTACCTTAAAAAGCTGGCTTTCTACCTATTGAGCAGCGCCTAACGTCACAATCGTTCCCTCGCTTCTAAGGTCGTTCAAAAGTAAAGAAAATTCACCAAATGCTATGGTATTGTATTTTGAATGTAAAGAACTAGATCGAATCTATTCAATTTCAAAATTTTCAACAGGTACAAATAAGAATAAGGGTCTACTCAGTTCATGTTAGTCATCTATTCCCAGGTCAACCTACAACAATTCAGACTTTGAAAAGGCGATGAAGCAACATTTCATTATTTCTCATCGAATGAGCAGCCATCACCGACACCCTATTAGCTCAATAATAATAATACTATTCACTAATCTATTTATGGTTTAAACATTTAAATGGCTAAATTTGTGCCGTCAAGTTGAAAGTTAAGCCAATGGTCAAATTCTTTAAACGCAAAAAGAAATATAAAGGAGATTCTGAAAAGAAAAAACCGACGCGATTAGCGATCCAGCCGTTTAATTATCATCCCAAAATCATTATTGCATGGGCCAAAGCAATTGAAGGTAATACCGATCTCCTCAAGTATTTGCTCGATAATGGTTATAAAGAACTGGTGATGGCTACTCATGCCATCAAACTCAAAGACAAAGCAAGAGACTGGTTGATGGAAAATGGTTATCCGCATTTGATGGCCATGATTAATGCAGCCGAAGGTAACCAACAAGCATTACAATGGCTCAACAAAAATGAGTTTAAACTATTTTATAATATGGCGATAGCTATTGATGGTGAAAATGAGGGGTTTAAATGGATCAACCAGCACAGTACTCAAGATCTGTTTTTACTCACGAAATCCATCAAGAAAGTCAAGGATGAAATAGAAGAAGATCATAATGATGTTCACAAAAGAAGTGTTGAATAATGAAAAACAACGAAGTCGTTAAAGCAGGGGTTGATGCGCTGCGCGAAGGTAAAACCATCCTATACCCTACGGATACTATTTGGGGAATCGGTTGTGATGCCTCAGATGTTGGTGCTATTGAACGCATCTATCAAATCAAACAACGCCCAGAAACAAAATCATTCATCGTGCTCGTTGATTCTGTAGCTATGCTTGAACGCTATGTCAAAGAGATCCCAGATGTTTGTTACGACCTTATTGATTATGCAGAACAACCGCTAACAATTATTTACGACACACCGTTCAACCTGCCGGAAAAATTGTTCGCTGACGATGGCTCACTCGGTATACGGGTAACCAACGACGCACTGTGTCAGCAATTGATACGCGGATTGCGACGTCCTATTGTTTCTACGAGCGCCAATACTTCAGGGAACCCATCACCTACATCCTATTCAACTATCGAATCAGCCATCACTGAAAACGTAGATTTTATCCTCGAAGATCGTATCCACGAAACAATGACACACCCTTCATCCATTATAAAAATTGATGCGAACCAACGCGTTGAAGTAATACGATAATATGATAGCATTTGATAATTTAAAACTTCCAAAACCTCTTTTAGCTGCGCTGGAAGAGCAACAGATTCATACGCCTACAGCGATACAACACAAAGCTATACCTTCCATTTTAAGTGGACGCGATGTTATTGGTATTGCTCAAACGGGGACAGGTAAAACACTCACCTATCTCTTACCGCTTATACGAGAGTTGAAATATAGTGATCAACGTGCTCCACGTGCCCTCATACTTGTCCCGACACGCGAACTTGCAACGCAGGTCGCTTCAGAAATTGAAGAACTCACATCCCACATGTTCACGCGCGTTTTAACAGTATATGGTGGAACGAATATGAATACTCAAAAGAAATCTGTTCATGAAGGTTGTGACATATTGGTGGGTACTCCAGGTCGCGTTTACGATCTTGGTATGACGCGTATATTGCGCTTTAATTCAATAAAAAAACTCGTCATTGACGAATGCGATGAAATGCTAAATCTCGGTTTCCGACCGCAAATTCAACGTATTATTGATCAACTCCCCACCAAACGACAAAACTTACTTTTTTCGGCTACCATTACTGAGGAGGTAAAATTGCTGGCTCGCGAATATTTTGCGAATCCTGAGATGATAGAGGCTGCCCCCACTGGAACACCGCTTGAGCAAATTAGACAAGTGGCCTACGCTGCTTCCAATTTTTTGACGAAATACAACTTTTTGCGCTATTTTTTTGAGCAGCATGAAAATGCACGTGCTTTTGTTTTTACACGATCCAAACGTTACGCAGATCTTGTATTTGAAAAGCTAGAACAAGATTTTCCAAATCGTTTCGGAGTTATTCATAGTAATAAATCGCAAAATAATCGTTTGAGGATGGTTGCCGATTTTAAAAATGGTCAACTTCAGGGCTTAATTGCTACCGATTTGGTAGCGCGAGGAATCGATATCGAAGATGTATCGCATGTAATCAATTTTGATATACCAGAAGAACCTGAAGGATACATGCACCGCATTGGTCGTACCGGGCGAAAAACAAACGAAGGTACCACTATTTCACTTATACAGGGTGAGCAGCGGCATCTATTCGCTAGCATTGAGAAGTATATGAATCAAACGGTTCCTGTTGAGAATCTACCAGATCCAGTGGAGCAAACAACACAGTTAATTCCGGATGAAGAAGCACCGAGCATCCACGATGCACCAACAGTAAGCCCACAACAACACGTCATTGGAGAAGGTGAGAAAAATGCTCAGTCGAAGAAAGACAAAAAGAAAATTAACTACCGACCCCACGAAAAGGTTAAACGCAAAAAATTTAAAAGAAAGACGAAACGAAAATAAAAGTACAAATTTGGTTAGCGAAACCCGGCGTTTATTTTTCATACGCTATTGAAATTGCGTGAAAATCCTTGTATTTTTGCAACCATGTCAACGCTCTTGTTTGTCATATTATCGAGTTTTCTTTTTGGCTTGCTTTTATTTGCAATAGGCCAAAAGTCATTTCGCCGTATAACATGGTTTGCGTCCCTGCTCCCAGTGAGTTTATTCTTTTATTTCTTGAGTTACCTTACGGGCACAAGTACAGGTGAAGTTTTTGATTCTTCGATAGAATGGGTCCCTTCACTTGACATCAATTTTGATTTTCGCATTGATGGTCTGGCAACTTTATTCACCTTGTTGATTACTGGTATTGGAAGCTTGGTGTTCATATACACCATCAAATATTTAAAAGGACATCGTCATTTGATGCGCTTCTATGCCTATCTGAGCATTTTCATGGGTGCAATGCTGGGACTTGTAACAGCGAATAATCTGATCACATTATTTATTTTTTGGGAATTGACGAGCATCAGCTCCTTTTTCCTAATTGGGTTCAACAATACCGATCGTTCTTCACGGAAATCTGCAATAACTGCACTGAGTATAACGGGGCTCGGTGGTCTATCGTTGCTAGCTTTTGCCGTGCTTCTCGGAACCTTAACAGGTACCTATACCATTTCTGAAATGCTGCAACATCCGGCTGTTTTTTCAGAACATCCCTACTCCACCTATCTACTTATTTTTTTATTTCTTGCTGCCTTTACAAAATCTGCTCAATTCCCCTTTCATTTCTGGCTACCCGGAGCCATGAAGGCACCAACTCCTGTTTCGACTTATTTGCACTCGGCTACAATGGTCAAAGCAGGAATCTATCTTTTACTACGTTTCTCTCCCCATTTTTCAATGAACGAATATTTCCATCTCATACTTTTAGTTTTCGGTGGATTCACCATGTTATATGCGGCATTTCACACCCTATTCAGGACTGATTTAAAAGGGATTTTAGCTTATTCAACCATCGGTGCACTAGGTATTATCGTTTTTTTATTGGGCATAGGTACAGCCCTATCAATTACTGCGGCGATCGTATTTATTATTGTTCATGCTCTCTACAAAGCATCACTATTCTTAGTTACAGGCACCATTGATCACCAAACGGGTACACGTGACATCACAAAACTGGGCGGACTACGTAAATTCTTGCTTCCCCTGTCGATCGCTGGTCTTTTAGCAGCCATTTCCAGTGCAGGAATTCCGCCGAGTATTGGTTTTTTAGGCAAAGACCTCATTTATGAATCAACGCTGCACAGTCCCTATTCAAGTCTGCTTACTACAACTGCTGTAATCACCAATATTTTTATGGTTTTTGCTGGATTCGCAGTGGGATGGAAGCCTTTTGCAGGGCAAGTTCCCTCGACAATTGAGACTGTCAAAAAACCACATTTCATTTTGTGGCTGGCTCCATTAATGTTAGCAGTGACAGGTATTATTTTCGGTATATTTCCTGGAATCATCGATCATCTGTTTGTGACCGGAATCACGGATCAATTAAGTTCAGGAACGGCTCCCCACTTAAAACTATGGCATGGATTCACTTTTATCCTGGTGCTCAGTGCCATCACCATTGCCGGAGGTTTACTGATTTATAAATTCTGGAAAATTTCTCATAAAAAGGAGCGCGCCATACATCGATTGGAAAATATCTCACCTAAAAATATCCTGTTACAAACTGCCAATTATTTTGAACAATTTGCTTATTTCTTAACCCGTGTTTTTCAAAATGGTTATCTAAGAAGATATGTAATGATCCTCTTGGTTTTGCTAACCATTGTTTTCGGCGTTCATATTTTTATTAATCCACGTATATTTTTAAGCCTGAAAGAAATAAGAGGACTAGAAATCAGCGAAATAGTTGTTTGTCTGATCATGGTCTTATCTATTCTTTACACAGTTTTCACAAAATCACGGCTCTCGGCGATAGCAGGAATGGGAGTCTTAGGTTACTCGATGTGTTTTATATTTCTTTTCTACAGTGCTCCAGACCTTGCCATGACTCAATTTTCAATCGATACCTTAACGGTTATCCTGTTTGTTCTTGTGCTTTATCGATTACCGAAATATTTAAAACTTTCTAATTCTACCAATCGCATTCGCGACGGAATTATAGCAACATCTTTCGGGACATTTTTGGCTTTTACGATAATTGAAATCATGAATGAGACCCCTTTAAAAACAACTACAGCTTTTTATGCAGAAAATGCCTATGAATTAGCAAAAGGAAAGAATATTGTCAATGTTATCCTTGTGGACTTTAGAGGATTTGACACCATGATTGAAATCACGGTACTTTCCATTGCCGCAATTGGAGTTTTTGCACTGTTAAAATTGTATCTTAAAAAACACGAAAAATAAACTATGAAAAGTATCATTCTAACTACGGCATCACGGACATTACTACCGCTGTTGATATTATTCTCAGTATTTGTGTTATTGCGAGGACATTATTTACCTGGCGGTGGCTTTATTGGAGGATTAATTGCGTCCATCGCATTTATTTTACATGCCTTTGCCAACGGACTAAAAAAATCGCGCTTTTTATTGCGTATTCATCCAGGCTTTCTCATCCCAACAGGATTGTTGTTAGCCCTTGGAAGCGCCATAGTTCCTATTATTTTTGAAGGATTGCCCATGATGACCGGTGTTTGGTATCCAGAAACTCTGCCAGTGATTGGAAAAGTGGGAAGTGCATTATTTTTTGATACGGGTGTTTATTTCGTGGTGATCGGGGTATGTCTCACAATTATTTTCACAATCTCTGAACAAGCATAAAGGATGGAAATACTACTTGCTATAATGACTGGAATTTTATATGCTGCTGGTATATACCTCATTTTGCGACGCAGCCTCGTAAAGTTGATCATAGGAATAGTTGTCCTGGGCAATGGCGTCAACTTACTGATATTTCTAATGGGTGGCCTGGTTAAAGGTCAACCGCCAATCATCCCCAAAGACAGCCACCACATTGAAGGTATTTTTGCCGATCCAGTACCACAAGCTCTGATCTTAACAGCCATTGTAATTAGTTTTGGTTTACAATCATTTGCAATTGTGCTCATTAAGCGCGCTTATAAAGTTTTGCAAACGGACGATATAGACGCCATGAATAAAACGGACGACATCGAATGATAGAAAACTTGAGCATATTCCCTATTCTTGGACAAGCTATTGTTGCTGTCATTCTTCTTTTCTTTTGGAGAAGGCCTAAATGGCAACGCATTCTCAGCATATTTGGCAGTTCTGTCAACTTGTTTATTGCTGCAGCGCTCTTTTATTTTGTTTATGAGCATGGAACACAAACTACTCAATTGGGGAATTGGGAAGCACCATTCGGCATTACAATGGTGGCTGATTTACTGGCCGTATCACTGGTTTTACTCACTAATATAGTTGGATTTGTGCTCTCCATCTATTCCAATGCGAATATGGTTTCAGCTCGGGTTAAATTCGGGTACTACGCCATGTTCCACTTTTTGATCATGGGCTTGAGTGGTGCATTCTTAACAGGGGACATCTTTAATATGTACGTATGGTTTGAAGTTATTATCATTTCCTCATTTGTCTTATTGACAATTGGAGGCAGAAAGATTCAAATCGAAGGAGCTGTTAAGTATTTCACGCTAAATATGCTTTCATCCATTGTTTTCCTCACAGGAATTGCCATGCTTTACGGTGTTACGGGCACGCTAAATATGGCCGAATTAGGACGGGTGATTCCAACTATTGAAAACACGGGAATTGTGGATACCATCAGCCTGATATTTTTCATTGGATTTGGAGTAAAAGCAGGCGTTTTCCCCCTCTATTTTTGGTTACCAGCTTCGTATCACACTCCACCTGCGGCAGTTTCTGCACTATTTGGGGGACTCTTGACCAAGGTGGGAGTCTATGCTATGATACGAACGTTTACACTTATTTTCCCACTGAGCGAAATGAATCAAATAATACTGGCTGTGATCGCGATCTTTACAATCTTCTTTGGAGGTATCGGAGCTTTGGTACAAAAAGATGTCTTACGCGTATTCTCATACCTCATTATTTGTCACATTGGCTTTATGGTGGGTGGTTTAAGTCTCTTTACCGAGGTAGCACTGGTCGGTGCCGTATTCTACATGTTTCACGATATCATCGTCAAGACTACCCTTTTCATGATGGGGGGCGTATTTTTTAGAATATTCGGAAATACCAAATTGTACAACATGGGAGGGTTGATGAATAATTATCCACGGCTGTCACTGTTGTTCGCAATACCATTATTTGCATTAGTCGGTATTCCTCCCCTCTCTGGATTTTGGCCTAAAATTTCGTTGTTTGGTGCGAGTTACGAAACCGGGAATATTATCATGTTGGTATCCTTTATTTTTGCGAGTTTAATTACGCTGATTATAATCGCTAAGGTTTGGAACGATACGTTTGCAAAAAAAGAACTCGAGACAGCCAAATTGAAGCAGCTCAAGTATTTTGATCAATTTGATCGCCGCGAAAAAACGGCGATGATTCTTCCGATAGCCTTGCTTATTGGAGTTACGCTTTACTATAGCTTCTTTTCAGAGCACATCCAAATAGTAGCTGAACGCATCGGTCATGACCTCATGCATCCAGAAACATATATTAAAGCCGTATTTCCATCAAAAAACTGATGAATTATGAAAGTACAATTCCTATTAAATATCATGTTAACCGTCGTTTGGGTGTTCTTAACAGGAAGCCTGGCTACGATTAACTTTATTTTTGGTTTTCTGCTCAGTTTTCTGGTGTTGTGGGTCGTAAGTCGCAACGAACGCAGTCAAAAGTATTATCGCATAGCTCCAAGGCTTGTCGGGTTTTTGTTCTACTTTCTCTATGCTCTGATTAAGGCGAACATCCAAGTGGCAGCCGATGTGGTGACACCCAAATTTTATATGACACCGGGCATTGTTCGATATCCATTGGAAGCAAAAACAAATCTAGAGATTACATTTTTGGCGAACGTCATAACACTAACACCAGGAACTTTGAGTCTGGATGTTTCAGAAGATCGTAAAGTATTGTATATTCATGCCATGTATGTAGAAGACAAAGAAGCATTTATTGCAGATATTAAGCACGGATTTGAAAAACGCATATTGAATATTCTACGATGACTATAGATGGATTTTTAGTATATATCATTTTGCCGATACTAAGCATCGCTATTCTGCTGGTATTTATCCGGTTTTTGATGGGACCTGCCTTATCAGATCGCGTCGTAGCGCTAGATTTGTTGATTACCATCGGTATCGCAACGATTGCTGTTTACGCAATGATATCTGATCAATCTGCTTTCCTGGATATTGCTATGATATTTGCGCTCATTGCATTTTTGGGTACGGTTGCTTTTTCTTATTACCTCGAAAAACGAAAGAAAAATGACTGATATTGTTATTATAAGTTTAATCTCTATCGGCACACTGTTTATATTATTGGCCGCCGTTGGTATTTTACGGATGCCGGATTTGTTTTTACGTATTTCAGTAACTACAAAAGCAGCGACTCTCGGTGTGGGAATGATATTGACGGGTATGGCTCTTCATTTTGGAGAAACTTCTATTACCACCAGAGCAGTCGCCATTATCCTCTTTTTACTACTTACCGCCCCTATTGGCGCTCATCTCATTGGTCGTGCTTCTTATTTTGTCGGCGTGCCCTTATGGAAAAAATCACTGATGGACGACTTAAAAGGAAAGTATAACACCAAAACGCACGAACTTTCTGGCGAGGATCGAGAAGGGCTAGATAACGACCAGGAAAATACGGAAAATGCTTCATCAAAATCGTCAGAACATTAATCGTCAACGATCTCAACTGATACTGCATTAACTAAGAGCAAACTACTCTTGCAACAACCTTACAGCCTCTTTGAGCAATTGAAGCTGTTCATCATTCCAGTCAATCGTATTTCCGTCGTAAGGAAGTTCAGTTTTGTAAAGAGGCAACTGTGCTTTTACTTGAGCTTTTAAGGTTTGTAGGGTGAAGAGCAGTGATTTCATAGCGTATTCACCTCTCGGAGATTGAGGAGCATAGGTCAAAGCTAAAACAGGTTTGTCATTGAATTCTCCCGAAGCCGTGCACCACTCGAACATATTCTTGAGCACCGCTGGAATATTGTGAGAATATTCAGGAGTTGCAATAATCACAGCATCGGCATTTTCGATCAAATCCTTAAACTTAAGAATAATGGAAGGTTTTCCAGCTTCCAAATCCTCTGGTCGGAATAATGGCCAATCCCGTAACCTCGTGTAGACAATCATTTCTTCATCGTTCACTATTTTATCAGCAACTTCATTTAATAGTGCTTCGTTACCACTATTTTTGGAAGCTGATCCCACGATTCCTACTATTTTCATTTCTTTTGATTTACTACTTAAATTTAATATTATTCCTAGGACAGCAAGAGAAATCTGACAATCATTCCTTTAAATTACCCTTTTTAATTTCGACTATAATCAATCAAAATGTAATTTTGTTTCCTCGCTTTTTTACCCTAAATTGGTAGCGGGAATACAGTAGTTCGTGCTTTTTGAGCCTAACAACTACTTAAATTATTATATGGAAAGGAGAAAAATTTTACTCGTAGAGGACAACGAAGGTGATGTCCTACTCACGCGGGAAGCATTCGAGGAAATCAATCCACGTGCGGAGATCAATGTGGTTCAAGATGGGAGATCTGCTGTCGATTATCTTGAAAACTGTATTCAAAAGCAGAGCGAATTACCAGAACTTGTGCTTCTTGATATCAATTTACCCAAGATGGATGGACATGAGGTGTTGTGCGTCATCAAGAATTCTAAGTTAATGCGGAACATCCCAGTCATCATGTTAACGACTTCTTCTTCGAAAAATGATGTTAGTAAGGCCTACGCTAATTTCGCCAATTGTTACATCACAAAACCGCACGATGTCAACGACTTTTTTGAAGTGATCGGTCATATCGATAATTTTTGGTTTAAAATGGCGCGGCTCAACGGTGTTTAATGATGAAAAACACCATCGAAATACTGCTCGTTGATGATAATCCCGCTGATCTCTTCTACATCCAAGAAGTTATTCGGGACGACACCAATATTAATGCAGTTTTTCACGAGGCCGAGACGCTTCAAGAGGCGCAACAAAAAATTGATCAGGCATCAGTAGATGTCGTGCTTCTCGATTTATTTTTACCGGATGCTGACGGAATAGATACGTTCCATAAGATTATGAAAGACGACGCCGAATATGGCATCATCGTTCTTTCAGGACTAAATGATGAGGAGACAGCACTTCGAACAGTTCAATCAGGTGCTCAAGATTTTCTTACTAAAGGAGAATTCGATGGTAAACTCCTTGAAAAAACGATCATTTACAGTATCGAAAGGAAGCGAAATGAGCGACTGATTAAACAATCTAATGAAAAATATAAACAATTATTTGACCTGTCACCACTTCCCTTGTTTATTATACAATCTGATAATCAACAAATCATACAGAGTAATAAACAGGCTCAAAAAACATTTGGTTACGACGAAGCGACGTTTAGCACCCTCAATTTCGACGATGTGATTATCCAGGATTCCAATAATCACGAAGCCCGGAATCAGTATACGCGAGCCCGAAAAAGCGACGAAGCACAAATTTATGTTTCCATTTATACAGAAGACCTGGAATTAAATGGTACTAAATGCCAACTCATTCAACTTGAAGATATTACTGATCGCGTCAATTTTGAGCGCCATCGTTTGGATATTATCAACAGTATTCAGGACAGTGAGCGTCGCAATTTCGCAATGGAATTACACGATGGACTGGCGCAGGAACTCGTGCTGATGAACATCTATATGCAGCAAATTAAGGAGAAGTGTGAAGATGTACCAGAGGTTGATCAGATTCAAAACATTTTGAGTGATGCCATGATCCATACGCGACGATTAACATATAACATAACGCCGCCGCTACTGGAAGAAGGATTTTTCAAAGGCTTAACGGTGTTATTTGAGCGATTTGACAACGTGAATGAGATGCACATCTATATGGAGCACCAATCTCCTGAAACGTTGGATCACAATGAGATTGATGAAGATGCTGCCTACAATGCTTTCCGGATTATCCAAGAGTTTTTAAATAATTCAATCAAACACTCGAGCGCTAAGAACATCAAAGGATCCATTGAGCGACAGCCACATAAATACGCGATTTCAATTGAAGACGATGGGGTTGGCTATGACCAAGAAAACGTTTCGCAACACGGTATGGGTACTTCAAATATGTTAAAACGCTCCGAAATTTTCGATTTTAAAATTAACATTCAT
>CAJXMN010000068.1 GCA_913056215.1 uncultured Flavobacteriales bacterium
GGAATACCCTTTATCGTTCAACGGATGATGGACAAACGTCCGACTCGCGAACGATGCCAGAGTCTGATATGGTGATTGAATTCGAACCGGGAAGTGAGAATGTATTGAATGGAGGAAACTTTGAGGCTTACAGTTCAAATGACTTTGGAGATTCATTTACAACACTTACTCATTGGTATGGACAAGGAGGACTTCCATGGATTCACGTAGATCAACGCAATATTTTTGTCAATCCACTCGAAGACGACCAGGTATATTTTTGTAATGATGGCGGTATATTTCGTTATGACAACAGTTTGCAGGAGTTTGATAATTTGTCGTCCGATTTAATTATCACGCAATATTATGATATTGCTGTTTCACAAACAGATGCTATGGTTTTGGGGGCTGGTTCCCAAGACAATGGAAACGTATTTCGTGAAAGCAATGGTAGTTGGAACCGTTATGCTCAAACGGGTGACGGGATGGGACAGGATATCCACCCGACAGATCCGAATATACGCTACTGGAGTTATCAATTTGGAGGTATTCGACGTTGGGAAAACGGAACGAATACACCTATCGCTCCTGCTGGTTTGGACGGTACGGGCGCATGGGAAACACCTTTTAAAATTGATCCCAATGATCCGGATGGCATTTTTATTGGCTACGAAGAAGTCTATTATTCATCCGACAAGGGAGATAACTGGACGAACCTCGGGATGTACAACGTTTCAGGGAATCTAGAACAATTGGCTATAGCTCCATCGAATTCAGAACAAATTTATGCTACGCGTGGTAATCAGCTATTTGTGAAAGTAGCGGGTTCACCCAATTGGAATGTATTTTCGACACCCATGAACGGATATATTTCTGATTTAGAAGTGGATTTTGAAGATAAAAACACCGTTTATATTTCATATACGGGTTATAGCGATGGTATGAAAGTATTTAAATCAACCGATGCCGGGCAAAATTGGACTAATATTAGCGATAATTTACCCAATTTACCAATGATATCTTTAGAGTTATATGACAATCAAAATGATGGTGTTTTTGTAGGAAGTTATGGAGCGGTCTATTATCGCGATAATTCCACGACAGAGTGGCGCAAGATGGGTTGTCTACCTAATACGGCTGTCAACGATATCGAAATTCAATATGACTCAGATCGTATTTTCGCTGCTACACACGGCCGAGGGATTTTCGAAGCAGACATTGCGTTTGATGTAGCAACTATTACTCAGGAAGAATTTGATCAATCTCCACGACTTTTAATGGCCTATCCAAATCCTGCCATTGAGGTTTTATCGATTCAAGCTAAACGTGGTTCTTTATCTGAAAGTTCGGTCAATATTACGGACTTATTAGGTAGAAAGCATCAACCTGAAATTCACTTCATGGACGGAGAAATTAAAATTGATTGTTCTGAATTGAGTGCAGGTCATTATATTGTTCATGTTATAGATGAACAAGGAACTATTTCCAATTTAAAGTTTACGAAACAATAAAAAGTTTAAGAAGTCAATTACTGTTTGAACATGATTGCGTAGAGGGATGCGCTGCGATTAATGTGTTATTTTTTTTGAAGTAAGTAACCAACATTCAAAGTTTTCACTATTTTCGCGTTTATAAAAAATTGAATATGAAAAATCTAACAACATTACTGAGCTGCTTTGCTTTAATTAGCTGTGCTTTTGCTCAAAATGTCACACTTGTTCACGAATCAACGAGTGGCAGTTGTGACGGAGCAGCCTATTTGGATACGGGATCCATCAATACACAATATGGTTACAACTGGTGGGAGTCAGATAGTACCAATGCCCTCATCAGCATGATTGCTTCAAACCCAACCGACTCATTAATAAACTTATGCCCTGGAGATTATTTGCTACATTATTATCAAAATCAGGGAATGGATACGGTAGAATATGCTTTCACTATTAACCCTGCATCTAGTAATGGGCTGTCAGCGACATTGTATCTCAGTGATGAATCTTCGAGCGGTAGCTGTGATGGTTCTGTGGTTGTTTCCGCTAATGGTGGTACCCCACCTTATTATTTTGAACATTCTTCCGGCACAAATGTAGCCGTAGATTCTTCCATGTGCTCCGGGGTGTATGATGTTATGGTATATGATTCTCAAGATACGATTATTTTACCGTATGTTATATCCTCTCCAAATTATATCTACAACGATACGACTTATTCAGATTCTACGATTACAGATACGCTGGCCTCTGCACCTCTAGAAAATTGTAGTTTGGATTACGCTACGATCGACTCTGTTTATGTAGTCAATGTGCAGAACTTGCCTGGCGATAGTATTGAAGTGACGTGGGCTGTTATGGATATGAACGGTACGTCTCAGTTCTCCAACACCTATTATTTACAAGGTAATTACATGGGCGTTTACGCATTCGAATTGAATCTGTATTGTACCATCAAACAAACGGGAGCGAATGTCTATAAAGCGCGCGTCAATCATTATTTGAATAATAATTCTTTACAAGTAAGTGCTATAGATGAATCGTTCATTACGCGTATTTTTCCAAATCCTGCTCACAGTTCTGTAACACTCGCTACAAGTCTTGAAATGAAAGGGCGCAGCTATGAAATATATGATATGAAGGGTACTCAGGTACATAATGGATCTGTTGTGAATCAAGAAACTGTCATTGATATCCAGCAGTTGGATCGGGGAACTTACTTCATCCACATCAAGGGAAGTACTCCGGTCAAATTCGTTAAAAATTAGCGGGCTGAAATATATTTTTAGGATATTAAAACTATTTTCATGTGCGACCGGTTTATGCCTGGTCAACAGATTAGCGCTTATTACGATTTTTTTACCTTCATTCCTGAGTTTGGCGCAACCATTACCTCAACCGATTGCGGAAGTGGGGTGCCAAATCGTAGCGCATGAGTATTACTCATTGTGCTATCATGAAGACCACGAACAAGCTGCATGGGTTTTTTATGAACTTACTCAAGCAGAAGTAAAAGGAGGATGGAATCGATCCAACGATTTTCGGGAAGACCAGAATATCCTTACGGGTTCAGCAGCGTTGGCGGATTACCGCGGATCGGGTTTTGATCGAGGCCATTTAGCGCCTGCGGCGGATATGGCTTTTCATCAAACGGCTATGTCCGAGAGTTTTTACATGTCTAACATGTCGCCGCAACATCCTTCATTAAATCGAGGAACCTGGAAGAAATTAGAGGGGCAGGTGCGGAAATGGGCTTATGCGAGAAATGCACTTTGGGTTGCTTCGGGGCCTGTTTTTAAGAAAAATTTAGGGACAATTGGAACGAATGCCGTTACTGTACCAGGAATGTACTATAAAGTGTTGCTTGATACGGCAGCGCATACCACCATTGCTTTTTTAATGCCTAATCAAAAATGCAAGGGTTCAGTCTACGATTATGTGGTTCCCGTCGATTCCGTTGAAGCCGTTACCAATATTGATTTTAACAGCCATTTGCCTGATGAGGAAGAGGTAGAAATGGAGCGTAGTAAGAATACGGATGACTGGCCGTTAACCGAGGTCTATATCGAAAAATTTTCTGGCAAAAATGGCACGACAGCGAAGCGTTGCAAAGGAACGACAAACGCGGGGAACCAGTGTAAACGCAGAACGAAAAATGCGTCAGGTCGCTGCTGGCAACACGAGTGAAAATTCAGGTAATCATCCATCTCTTAAGACTAAAATAATCTTAAAAATTGAACTGACTAATTCGCGTTCTGAAGCACATAATTGATAGGTATGCGACAATAGGCTCTCACAAATTCTCCGTTCGCCTGAGCTGGTTCCCAATTCGGCATGATACTTATTACTCTTTTAGATTCTGCATCAATCGCTCTGCTCACTCCGCGAAGAATTTCGATTTCCGAAATGCTACCGTTTTTTTCAACGATAAATTTAATGTACACTTTTCCCTGGTCGCCGTTTTCCATAGCGATTTCAGGATACCGTATGTTATAAGCTAAAAAAGTTTTCATAGCTTCTTCACCACCGGGGTATTTGGCTTCTACGTCAGGGTAATTTACAATTTTGTTACTATCACTTTGTTTTACAATACTGCAAGCAGAAAACAGCAGGATTAAGGGGATTAAAAAAATGGTTGACTTCATAGATTATATATTTAATGGAGGTAAATTTAATAATATTTAGTACTTTTTTACCTGTACAGCATATTCGGATTTTTATGTATTTTGGCACTTTATTTGATACCTCTTAAGAACAAAAGTGATACGATGAAACAACTACTTCCATTTTTTGTGGCGATTTTTGGACTTTTAAACTATAGTCATTCGCAGACGGGCTATTCACAAATGTTATCATGCCATACAGGTACATTTGGTTTGGGATATGCACAGCAGAATCCAGTATCTGACAGTTTGCCAAAGATTGGGAACTTTACAATGGAGGCTACCTTTTTGAAGCGTCACTATCGCTTTTTCAATACGAGTTTCGGTATAACGACAAATTTTGGTTCAAAATCATTTGATAAAGTGATCGAGGATATTGAATTTCAAGGAGGTTATATGGGGTATGCTTCTTACAGCATTCAACGATTTGATGTCTGGGGGAAATATTTAGTCGGTGCTCAAATCGGTAAGATTGTAGAAATAGCTATTCCCTTGAAGGTTGGTTTTCGCACAACGGGCTATCGCCAACAATTCGATCTATACGAAGGGCAAGACATCGCAGAAGAAGACATGGTGGAAGAAGAGGATGCTAGCGAGGAAAATAACGATGCCTTTGCTCGTTCTAATAAGATTGGATTTGGAACGGGACTCAACGTTGCTTTTTTTCCAAACGGTGTATTGTCTCCTTTCTTTGAAATGGGCTATAATTATTTCGGAGAAGATGAATTGCCGCGTATTAGTGATGCTTCTATATCCAACGGTGATATTACTGTGCCAGATATTTCTCTGACGAACAATAGTGAGATGACCTTTCGTGTAGGTGTACGGTTTAATATCGGTTGTCCTCCTGATCAAACGAGCGTTTATCGCCAACCACGTACAATGAACCGATCAGTTGCCTACAATAAACACCCTGAGGTTAAAACGCGTATCGTTAAAGAAAATGTAGATACGCGTAATAATTCGGAGTCTGAAGAGAATAACGAGGGGGAATCAGAAAACGTGATTCTAAAACCTAAAAAACCGACGCGCAAACCACTGGATCGTATCGACTATTAATAATGATAACCTGTTAAAATGTACAAGAACGCTTTTTTTTATTTACTCATAACTGCAGTTTTAATTACGAGCTGCAAACCCGCTTATGATAGCATCTCTATTAAAACGGACGACACATCCAGTACGTTAGTTAAAATCCCTGACGAGTTTAACAAAAAAACGCTTGTTGTAGTAGATCGTACAACGTGTTCTAATCAGTGGAATCAAGCAGTAAATAATCCTGTTGCAAATGATCGTATCAAAAGCGAAGCCTTCGACTACCTCAAAAAGGAAATCAATGAGAGAGATTTTTATGAATACGATCAATCGATTGCGGTTTCAAAAGCAATTTGTACACACCAATTTTTTCCAGTACCCATGCACCGTGATAGTGTGCTCAATTACACTGACAATCAACACGTGTTACTTACTGTGGAGAATATCATTCACTCGGAAAAAGATGAATACCACAAAGATGTCGAGTCCACTTATGATAAAAATGAAGTTTTGATCAGTGAACGCAATGTCGTTATTGGTAAAAAAACATTTACTGCACAGGCGGCCATAAAGGTGTATGATACCCTCGGGCAATTGATGGATTCCTTATCGCTGAGTGAACAGTACGCGTTTGAAGTGAAAGCAACGACTAAATTGGGTGCTCAGCGCTCGTTAAAAAAAGGAAAAGCATTGGCTGTTGAAAACATCGGTAAAGAATTGGGTTTTAAGATAGCAGAATCTATTTCTCCGTATTATTTCACAATTACGCGTTATTATTTTGCCAATTCACGTACCAACTCCAGGTTTAACAGGGCACAGGAATTAATTACTGAAGAAGGAGATTGGTTTACAGCAGGTATTGTTTGGCGTGAAATAACGGAACGCTATGAAGATGAAACCGACCGTGCTAAAGCCTACTACAATTTAGGGGTTCTTCAAGAGAAGAATAGTGAATTTGAAAAGGCTATAGAGATGCTTGAAAAGTCCACCGCTCTCAATGAAGAAGTAGGACGCGAGTACTTAAATGATCTGAAAAAAAGATACGATAACGACTCATCCAACTAGTAGTTTTTGCTTCCATCTCCTTTTTGATGAAATGCGTATATGCGTGGTACAACATATCAGTAAAATTAGCATGTAGCGATGTGCGCCGAGCATATACCACAAAATCTTTTATCTTCACCTTTCAAATTTTAAAAGCTAACTATGCGCATCACAAACGCTCATCAAAACAATTTGAAGAATATTGATTTGACGATTCCCGAGCGTCAGCTCATCGTCGTTACTGGGCTTTCGGGTTCGGGAAAATCGTCGCTTGCGATGGGTGTAATCGCCAATGAAGGATACCGCTATTTTTTGGAAAGTCTACCGCAATACAACCAACAGAACGGTCAAATGATTCCAACTGCCGATGTAGATGATATCAAAAATCTTCCGCCAGTGATCAAACTGGAGCAGTCCAAACGTTTTCAATCGATCAGTGCTACTTTTGGAACACTTTCCGATTTGACATCTGTATTTCGAATACTGTTCGCACGATATTCCACTTCTAAAACGTTCAGCAAATCTTTGTTCTCTTTCAATCATCCTAAAGGAGCCTGTGGGGTTTGTAATGGAATAGGAGAGGAGGAATACATTGACCTTGATAAATTGATTGGAGATGAAAGCCTGACTTTGCGCCAAGGGGCGATCACTACGACGCTGCCCAATGGATACATCACCTATTCACAAATTACAGTAGAAGAGTTGAATAAGGTCTGTAAAGCTCATGATTTTAACATCGATATCCCCTGGAAGGATCTATCGCCAGCACAAAAAGATGTCGTTCTAAATGGCAGCGATCGGATCAAAGTTTTTTATGGAAAACATGGTTTAGAATCTCGTCTCAAATGGTCGGGGATTAAAGCTAAGCCGCGCGAAGAAGGTTTTTATAAGGGGATGCTTCCGATTATGCGGGACATCCTTAAGCGCGATCGCAATAAAAATATCCTACGCTTCGTAAGTTCCCGCGTTTGTCCTAGCTGTGGAGGTGCGCGAATTAAAGCAGATCATCTGAGATACCGCTGGCATGGACGTAATTTTGCCGAATGGCTCGATATGCCCTTGCATAAATTATTTGATACGTTAAAAAAATTGAAATTGAAGGAGGGCGAGCAAGTGCTAGTCCATCAACTTAAAACGCAGTTATTTGATCTTATACGACTCGGGATGGAGTCTTATCAGTTGAGTACCCCCAGTTCTACTATTTCTTCGGGAGATGCGCAACGAATTAAATTGATCAATCAGGTTAACAGCAACTTGCAAGGTATTTTATATGTTTTTGATGAACCTTCCATTGGATTATCGGAGCACTATCAGGCCCATTTATTACAAATACTAAGGCGACTCATTAAAAGAGGGAATACGGTGATGGTCGTCGAACACGACCTCGATTTTATTCAGATGGCTGATTGGATTGTAGAATTGGGACCGAAATCAGGATCTGCTGGAGGTCACTTGGTGTTTAACGGTTCCAAAAAGGAGTTCCTTAATGGCCAAATGATCAATAGTCCTACTTTAGAAGCTTTTCAGGAAAAAGCGATTTCGAAGAATAAGTCACCTGAGAAAGTGAAGACAGCTACATTTCAATTGATACCACAAACGTTGACAGTGGTCACCAAAAAATCTACCCAACTCCTTGAAAATATTGAAAAACACTGCAATTCGAGCGATGTTAGTAAGGTCATTGTTTCGGATCAGCCTATTGGTAAAACGCCTCGGAGTAATCCATCAACCTATACGGGACTTGCCGATAAAATACGCGACTTATTAGCAAAAACACCTGAGGCGAAAGCGGCCAAACTGGGAAAAGGGGCTTTTTCATTCAACAACAAAAAAGGAAGGTGCGAAGCTTGTGAAGGTGCAGGTGTGATTACGTTATCGATGAGTGTTATGGGGAGCATTAACCAGGTTTGTCCAACTTGTAATGGAAAACGCTTTAAACCAGAAGTGTTGACTGTGAAATGGAATGGTAAGAATATCGCAGATATATATGAACTCAGTATCGAAGCAGCGCACGATTTCTTTGCTACAGAACGGAAGATCGAGAAAATATTGGCACTTATGATCCAGTTGGGATTGGGATATATCAAATTAGGACAACCTTCCAATACATTATCGGGTGGAGAAGCGCAACGTATCAAACTCACGAAACATTTTGCTAAAAAAACAATGCAAACGTTGTTACTCTTGGAAGAACCGAGTATTGGTCTCCACTACAAGAATGTACAGCAACTGTTGGATGCACTTGAACAACTAAAGCATGAAACCGCAGGAATCATCTGTTTTGAAAACCATCAACTTTTTCAGCAGCAATGTGATATTCTTCTCGATAATGAAGAAAAGGCGCCAAACGAAGCTCCTGAAATAATTGATAATCAAGAACACGAAAAGATAGTGATTAGAGGAGCAAATACACATCATTTAAAAAATCTCGATCTGGAGTTGCCCAAATTTAAACTATCAGTGGTCACAGGGATTTCGGGCTCAGGAAAATCATCTTTGGTTATCGATACGCTGCACGGTTACGGTCAACAAGAGATGAGTAAACAGTTTTCCAGTTATCAGCAGTCACGTGTAGGGGTGAATTATCAATTTGAAGTTAAAACCATTGAAGGTCTTTCTCCAACAATCTGTGTAACGCGAAAGCAGAAAAATTACACACAACGTTCGGATATTGCTAAGCAAATTGGTGTGGATAAAGTCTTGCGTTTTGCGTTCTCCAGGAAAGCGCACTTTAATAGCGTCACTGCTCAAGATTCTGGATATACTGAATTGTCAGCGAGTCATTTTTCGAACAATCACGAACTTGGAAAATGCATTATCTGTGATGGTATTGGTGAGGAACTGGTACCCGATATCGATAAAATTATTTTGGATCCTCAAAAAAGTATCAATGATGGATTGTTCCTCCACAATAAAGCTTTAGCGTACTATGGTGAACCAGGCGGACAATACATGTCTATACTGGAGCAAGTTGGGAAGCAGTACGGATTTTCTATGGATACACCTTTCGAGAATATGTCAGAGCAGCAACAATCGATTATTCTTCACGGTGCAGCTAATAAAGAATGGAAAGCGACTTGGGTGTTTAAAACGAAGACAAGAGAGGGTAAGCAGGAGATTACTATGACCTGGGAGGGCATGATTCATTATTTGAAGGAGGAATATTTCATGACTCGAAAAAACAAGAATATCAAGAACCTTGTCGCGTTATTTTCCTTTGAAATGTGCTCAACATGCAGCGGTAGTGGATTGAAAAAGGAACGATTATCTATCAAGATTGGTGGTCAATCAATTTATGACATTAAGTTAATGGACTTCAATCAACTGGAAAAATGGCTGACGCAACAAAAAATTGAATCCGAGATTGATTGCCAATTAGTTGAAAAGATTCGATCACATTTGGAAAATACCATCCAACGGGCACAGCAACTCCATATCGATCATTTACAACTCAGCAGGAAATCATCTACACTTTCCGGAGGAGAGAATCAACGTGTCGAATTAATCAAACAGCTGAATAGTCCGCTTAAAGGCATTACCTATTTATTAGATGAACCTACAGCAGGATTATCGTATGATAACATACCTGATTTGATTCAATTAATGGTGGAGTTGATCAAAAAAGGAAATACGGTGATTGTTATCGAACATAACAAAGCGATGATCCAAGCAGCAGAACACCTTGTTCAGATTGGCCCCAAAGCAGGTAAAAACGGGGGGTATATCACTTATGAGGGACAACCACAAGGGTTGTTCGAACAGTCTAACTGTCATCCTTTCTTAAAAGAACCAGTTCAACCCGTAATTCTCAATGATGGTGTGCAGCACATCACATTAAGCGGTTTGAATAGGCATACACTCGTTCGTAGAGAACTTCTTGTTCCTGTAGGCGGAATTACAGCCATTACAGGGAAGTCGGGAGTAGGGAAGACCACGCTCGTAAAAGATATTCTCATCCCGAGTATCAATGAGCAGCGCCCTGTTCACTGTTCGAAGATCGATATACCTAAAAACTATCAAGGGGCGCATTATTTTGAATCGAAACCGTTGCGCACCCAAATGAATACGTTGCTGGTTGATTATCTTGATATTTTGAAGGACATCACTAAGGTTTTTGCAAAGGCTACTGGTTTGAAGCCCAAAGCATTTTCGTACAAGACCAAATCGAGTCAGTGCCCTAACTGTAAAGGAAAAGGCACTGTCGAAGTTAGTCTTGACGTGGTTGCCAATCACATAGAACAATGTGCTTCTTGTAATGGTCTACGCTACAATGATAAGATCCTATCGTATAGGATAGATGGTGCAACAATCGCCGATATTCTGAAGCTCAATTTATTAGAATTGGCAGAGTGGTTTGGTCCTTTCAACGTATCGAAATCAACTTCGGATTTACTCATACAATTGGAAAAAATAGGATTGTCACATCTCACTGCCGATCAAGCTGTGCGATCTCTTTCCTCTGGTGAACAGCAGCGCTTATTGCTCCTAAATTGGGTGAATGAAAAGACTAACAATCAATTGTACGTGCTTGATGAACCGAGTACCGGTCTTCATTTTGAAGATATCGATCTAATGGTTGTAATGCTGATGGAACTGAGTGTGAACAATGACATTTTAGTTATTGAGCATAATCCTTACCTCTTAGAGAAGATAAAAACTGGAATAAAGTTGTAATCACCTGTATATTAGTCGTTTTTAATAGTTCAGAGGTGATTGAAAATCAAGATATTCTATTGGAAGAATTGTCCAATTTTTAAGGTAATTTGAGGTTGCTTTCAATAGATTTCACCGAATACTCTTTTAAGGTTTAACTTATTGATTCTTTGTGTGTTTAAGTCATATTTATGACGTTTTCCAGACAACCCGAATTAAAATAATAACCGTAGACAGGAATGATGTTAAAAATATGAGCTTATGATGAAGCATATCTTTATAGTTTTCTTTTTGATGATTAGCTCTGCGGTACTGGCTTGTCACCAAGTTACCATAACGGAAACTAATGCTGTAGATAACGGCGATGGAACCTATACCTATACTTTTGATGTTTGTATGGGAACTGAAGATACTTATGGTTTCTTTTTAGATTTTACAGGACCCTCTAATATTATTAGTTATACGGTTTCTGTTTCCTCTGGTTCGACAGGAACAACAATTGTAGGTAGTAATCCTCCTACTTCTGGATCGGGTGATTTGGAATATGGAGATTGGGACAATAATGCGACACCGCTATTTTCTGGAGCGACGAATGATTGCGTTTCCGTGACCGTTACGGTGGATGATCCTATAACAGATGCAACAATTGGAGGTACGCAAATTGACTATACTTCTGGCCCATGTGCTGGAACGACCTCAGATGTTACGTCTTGTTTTGCATCGAACGCTACATATAGAATACAATTAGACCTTGCTACCTGCAATGGTAACCCATCTTACTTTATTGAACTGGATGGTACGTTAATCGAATCAGGCCCTGTTGATGGTGGTACGGTAAATTATACGTATTGCGGTGGATGTGCTACTGAATTTTCTGCAGGAACAGATAAAAATAATTGTAGTTTAAATAGCTACTCGGTCGTTGATGCAAATGGAAGTGTTGTCGCTTCTGGTTCTGGTGATGCTTCTAATGAGAGCTTAGGACCTTGTGCATTGCCTGTTCAAATGAAAGAATTAAATTGCTACCAAGAGTCAAACAGTAATATTGTTGAGTGGATTACAGCGGCTGAAGAGAATTCAAACTACTTTGAAGTGCAGTATTCTGCGGATGGAATGAACTGGAAATCCATTGAAAAAATTCAGGCGGCGGGTAATAGCTCAGAAAAGAATTATTATACTGTTATGCATCGTGATTTCAATAATGGCATTAATTATTATCGTTTGAAGCAAGTTGATTACGATGGGAAATCAAAATATTTTGATATTCAGACTGTCGACAATAAATCTTCCGAAAAGGTTGTAAAGAGAGTAGACCTCATGGGAAGAGAGATTGGGGAGAACTTCAGCGGAATATATATTGAAATTTACGAAGACGGTAGCAGCAGAAAACGGTTCTATTAGTAGGAAATAGTCTTGTTTTATCGTTGTCGATTCTCAATATTGTAATCGATCGAGAAACGAAATCTATCCGGGGTTGAACTCGAAATTAATGTAGGTTAGCCTTTTCTAACAACCGTCTATTAGTTATGAATAAGTGTTTTAGAGGTTCCTATTACTATATTTAAAAACGATTTCAGATAAAAATTGCATATATTTTAAGTATGAAGTGATAAATCAAGATCAACTTACTTATTTTTGGGTAAAAGAAGTTATGGCGAACAAAAGACAACTCAAGAAGCGTGTGAACCGAATTATTAATGAAGTGCTGGAAGAATGCTACACGCTGGAATTCTACAATGCGTCAAAGCGTACACAAACCAAAAGCTTTTCAGATGAAGCTATTGATTTCAAAAATAAAATCATAAAGGAAATTAACGCAGCCGAAAGTAAAATTCAATATAAAGCTATACGCAATAAAGTCGATCAGCAAGCAGCAGAATGGGTAAAAAAGATGAATGACTTGCAAGATTGATTGTGTTACAGTCCGTACATCCAGGGGATCATAAATGTGGCGATGATCCAGAATAAAATGTTTAAAAGTGTACCTACGCGTAAAAAGTCGCTAAATTTATATTTTCCTGCACTGTAGACCATGGTATTGGTTTGATAACCAATAGGGGTTATAAAACTTGCCGAACCAGCAAAAGCTACCGCAATGATAAATGGAGTTGCATCGAGCGATAAACCCTGAGCTGTTACAATGGCAATAGGAGCGAACAACGCAACCGCTGCATTATTCGATATAATTGAGGTGAGAATAGAGGTTGATAAATACAACCCTGAAATAATAGCAATTGGTCCCCATTCCTGAAGATTGTTGATTACCGAGTTGGCAAATTGCTCATCGAGTCCTGAATTTCCCATTGCAACGCCCAAGCTAAGTGATCCGGCGAGTAAGAAAATCACTTGCCAATCAATGGATTGATAAACTTCCTTCATTTTGATAACGTTGAATACCACTAACAGACTGACCGCTATAATAGCAGCGGTTAAGATATGTAGAATTCCAATGCTGGCAGTTAAAATCACCCCGGTCATTGTAGTCAGTACGATGATGAACTGTTTGCGGTTGAATTTGGGGATATTCTTTTCAGATAGCAAGGCGAAATGGGCGTTCGTTCCGGTTTCCTGATCGTGCAATCGCTGGACATAAGCGTTTTTTGTTTCGGCAAGAATGATATCTCCTGCTTTTAGTTTTACATTCAAGAGGTTTTCGTTGAGAACGCCCTTGCGTTGACGCACTCCCAGAGGAATAGATCGATAACGTTGTTTAAAATCGACTTCCTTGATGGTCTTACCAATCAAAGGTGAATTTGCCACTATAATGAGTTCAACCAGTTTCGAATCCGAAGTGTCACTCATTTTATCCCCCATCTTAATGGTAAAGAATTCTTTGTCTTTTTCCCATTCCTTAAATGCTTGAATTTGATCACTATCCCCGCGAAGTTTTAAAATGTCTCCTGCTTTTAATTCGAAATCTTCCTGAGGAACGGCATAACTTTTATTATCCCTATGTACATTTATGATATCAACTCCTGTTTCTGATAATACAGAACTATAGACTTCATCCTGATCAGCTGTTTTTTCGACTAACTGAATTTCAGTGAGAAATTGTTTGACGTTGAATTGTTCATTCAGATTCTCAGGTGATTCATCTGACGGCAGTAAACGGTTTCCAATAAACAACATGTACAAAATACCTACGACTAAAGAAACGATCCCAACTGGAGCCATCTCAAACATTGAGATTGCTGACAACCCTTCTTGTTCGGCTATACCACTAACCAGCATATTGGTTGAAGTACCCACCAGCGTACAGGCTCCTCCAAAAATCGAAGCAAAAGAAAGAGGAATCAACATTTTTTTAGGGTCACATCCTGAAGATTTGGCGACTTGAATAATTACCGGGATAAACACCGCTACAACAGGAGTATTGTTAATAAATGCGGAGATAACAGCGATTAAGATCATCATTAAAATCATTCCTCGCCTAAAATTTTTTTCAAAAATATTACCCAAATGATGGGCTACGAATTGAAGGGCACCTGTTTTTAACATGGCAGCACTCAGAACAAACATGAAAGCAACGGTTAATGTTGCCGTATTTCCAAAACCAGAGACGCCTTCAGCAGGACTAATAACTCCAGAAACGACTAGTGCAGCTATGATAAATAGCGCTACTAGATCAATACTTAGCAATTCTGTAACGAATAAAATTACTGCCAATAAAATGACAACTAATGTTATGATGCTATCAGGATTCATAGTTTATTTGTGCTGTGCAAAAATGCAAGAAAATTACTATTTTTTATGCTTTCTCCAATGCCGTAAACTTATTTTGTTTAGTAATTTCTGTTGAGTTGCGTAAACCGATGTATTTCCCGATATAAAATAGGCTACAAAACAACACAATAAATAAAAAGGGATGGCCTCAAATCCGAAGAGTTCAGCTGCAATAAATGCACTGGCAAACGGGGTGTTCGTGGCAGCACCAAACACCGCTGCAAAACCACATCCTGCCAGAAATGCTGAAGGTAACGGTAGCATCGCACTTAAACTACTTCCCAGTACAGCACCCATAAAAAATAAAGGGGTAGCTTCACCGCCTTTAAATCCGGCACCTAAAGTGAGTGCGGTCAAAAATAGTTTAATGAACATTTCATAAAAAGGCCGTTCTGTTTCGAATGCTAGTAAAATATGATCAATACCGAGTCCCATGTAGAGATCTAACTGAAACATAAGATATAGCAGGAGCAAAATTGTTCCGCCAATCATTGGTCGCAAGTAAGGAGTTTTAATATGCTGAAAGAGCAGCTGACTCCACTTTTTAGAGATGCTAAAGCAATAAGCAGTGAAGCCAAAAAGTAATGCTGCTAGCGAGAGGGAAAAGATAGAAGTCAAGGATAAGGCCGGCAACTTATCGATCGTATAAATCGTGTGATGTACACCCCATAAGTGGCAAACAAAATCACTGAGAAATGAAGTTAATAATACAATGAAGATGGTTATAAAACTCCACTTTCGTGTTCTCGAGAACTCCCATGCGAATATAGCAGCTGCGATCGGGGTGCCAAAAACACCCGCAAATCCAGCGGCTACCCCCATTCGAAGTAATGTATTTCGATGGAAACGAGTCCATTTAAATAGAAGTTGAAGTTGATCTCCGAGTGTTCCACCCATTTGGACTGCTGTTCCCTCTCTACCAGCTGATCCGCCGAATAAGTGAGTGGTCAGTGTGCCAAATAAAACGAGTGGAATCATTTTCCAGTGGATATAATGCTTTGGACGATGCATCTCTTGAATTAAACGGTTATTTCCACCTTCTACACCGCTTGAGAAGTAGTAGTAAAATAAACCAATTGCGAGTCCTCCGATAGGTAGAAAATAGACCCACAAGCTTTCCTGTGTGCGCCAATCAGTTACGAGTGTGAGTCCAGAAAGGAAAAACGCTGAGATCGAGCCACCAACTATGGCGACGATAGCAATGATGAGGCTCCATTGATAAAATTTAGCAAACCACGACATCTCTTGAATATATAATAGTTCAAATCAACAGAAGTCATCAGACTCAAACGAAGAGACGGTTTTAGGCAGACCTCATTGCCTGTAAAAACATTGCGAAAATAAGAATTATTTTTGTTCTAAAAGTTGTTGAAGACGGTACATCTCATCACGTAGTCGAGCTGCTTCGACAAAATCGAGTGTTTTCGCTGCTTTTTTCATATCACGTTCCGTTTTCTTGATGCTTTTTTGAAGCGCTTCCTCTGACATGTATGCTTCAACGGGATCTGCAGCAATTTGAGGTTGATTATCTTCGTCCTCTTCTGAACGGTAATGAAATACACGCTCATTGGATTTATTGAGTCCTTGGGGTGTGATACCGTGCTTCTCATTGTATGCTTGCTGCAGTGCGCGCCGTCGATTGGTTTCATCAATCGTGCGTTGCATGGACTTGGTCATCTTATCTGCGTACATGACTACCGTGCCGTTGACGTTGCGTGCCGCACGCCCGACTGTTTGAACCAGCGATTTTTCATTTCTTAGAAATCCTTCTTTGTCTGCATCGAGAATAGCTACTAAACTCACTTCTGGTAAATCGAGTCCTTCTCGCAGAAGATTGACCCCTATGAGTACATCAAAGTCTCCAGCTCGCAATTGCTGAAGTATTTCAACCCGTTCGAGCGTATCAATTTCACTGTGTATGTAGCGACACTTCACCCCCATACGATCGAGGTACTTTTGCAGTTCTTCGGCCATTCGTTTAGTGAGTGTCGTGACTAATACGCGTTCTTGAAGGTCAATGCGTTGCTGAATTTCTTCGATGAGATCGTCGATTTGATTCCGACTGGGACGAACATTGATTGAAGGGTCGAGTAAACCTGTAGGTCTTATGACTTGCTCAACAACAACACCTTCCGACGCTTCAATTTCAAAATCTGCTGGAGTTGCACTCACATAGATCACTTGGTTCAATAACGTTTGAAACTCTTCAAATTTGAGAGGACGGTTATCCATTGCAGCTTGTAACCGAAAACCATATTCTACGAGATTAATTTTCCGGGCTCTGTCACCACCATACATTGCTCGAATTTGAGGAATGGTAACGTGGCTCTCATCGATCACCATCATGAAGTCATTAGGGAAGTAATCGAGTAAGCAGAAAGGGCGCGTTCCAGGAGCGCGTTTATCAAAATATCGAGAATAATTCTCAATACCTTGACAGTAACCTCATTCAC
>CAJXMN010000069.1 GCA_913056215.1 uncultured Flavobacteriales bacterium
CTAGGGTATAATTGCCCCAAAAATTTATTTTATAATTTAGTAAACGGTAATGTCGCATTTGCTAGTTGAATCTTCAACCAAAGATATCACGTTGAATATTTTGCGAAATCTCTATTTTTTTTACATTTGATAATGACAAATTGATTCATTTACTGTTATTCTTGTTTGTCATTTTTTACAAAAAGTTCGTCTACTTATTAACTACAGCTATTAAAACAACTATGCACTATATCAATCAATTTTTACTCTGGGTTATTAGTTTGCTCATCATACAAAACACATGCTTAGCTAAAAACATGAGCAACAACCCAATTTACGACTCCCAAAGCAACTTAGAAAATATTGACAAACAGTTCTTTATAGAAAACAAAGGTCAATGGCCAGCTGAAGTGTTCTTTCTAACCCAAATTAATGGTTTAGATGCCTGGATTACCAATAATGGTGTTTTATACGATTTGTACAAAGTAGAACCATCTGAACTTTCGGATCCCAAAAACAGAACCCGCAAAGGACATCGTGTCTTTTACAAGTTAAATCACATAAATGTCGATGTAAAAAAAGTGGGCAAACAACGGCAAAAGGGCTATTACAATTATCTCACTGGCAACGACAAAAGCAAACACGCTAAAAATGTTAGCTTATTTAAAGAGGCAGTAGTAAAAAACATTTATGACGGTATCGATATTCGTTATTATTTTGATAATGGCGCCCTTCGTTACGACTACATTGTTCACCCAGGAGCTGATCCTTCAACGATTGAATTTAATCTGACAGGGACTGAGCAAACAAGACTAAATACTGACGGTGATCTTACCTTTAGCACTCGGTTTGGACAAGTTAACCTGGCTGACCTATACTGCTACCAAGACAATAAAGAAAACCCCATTCAAGGATCGTTCAAACAACAAAACACGGGGTGCTGGAAGATTCAAATTGGAGATTATGATGAAACTAAGAAATTGATCATTGACCCGCTAGTTTATTCGACATTCTTAGGTGGAGGGAACGTTGATGATGCGCAATCTATCGCACTGGACAATAATGGAAATGCCTACGTCACAGGTTATACTCAATCACCTGATTTTGATACATCAACTGGGGCGTATCAAAGTTCTTCAAATGGAAGCAGCGATATCATTATATCTAAAATTGGGGCCTCTGGCAATAATCTCGAGTACTCCACGTACCTCGGAGGCAGCGATTTTGATACTGGCGAGTCAATAGCTGTAGATGACAACGGAAACACATATATCACCGGGGAGACCCAATCTACTGACTTTGCTGTCACAAGCGGAGCTTTTCAAACGACAATTGGTGGAAGCAATGATGTTTTTGTTACAAAGATCGATGCGACAGGTAGTAACCTTTTATACGCTACCTACATTGGTGGGAGCAACCTTGACAGAGGCTATGCAATTGCATTAGACGCTGGCAATAATGCATACGTTACGGGTTCAACGCAATCGAGCGACTACTCGACAACAAGTGGAACGCATCAAGTTTCAATAGATGGCAACAATGATGTTTTTGTAACTAAATTAGACGCCACAGGTAATAGTCTGATTTACTCTACGTATATCGGAGGAAGTGATGTGGATAGCGGTCTTTCAATTGCTATAGATGATAGTGATAATGCTTATATTGGCGGCAGCACAAGATCAAACGATTTTGACGTGACCGGAAATGCCTTCCAAACCACAAATGAAGGAGGTCTATATGATGTATTCGTGACTAAGCTTGACCCCACAGGAAACAATCTTTTATTCTCAACATTTATTGGTGGTGACGATAGCGAATCCTGCACATCTATTGATGTAGACAACAACGGTAATTCGTACATTACAGGTAATACTTCGTCAACTAACTATGATGTCACCAATGGAGCTTACCAGACAACAATCGGCGGAAACACAGACGCTTTTGTAACCAAACTTAATGCGAATGGTGATGGACTTACATACTCAACATATCTAGGTGGAAGCGACAATGACAATGGAAAATCAATCAAAGCAGGAAGCAATGGTTCCGCATACGTTACAGGCAATACGTCATCAACTGATTACGACATAACAAGTGGTTCCTATCAAACAAACCTTGGAGGTGGAGGTGATGCTTTTGTGACGAAGATAAATGAAACTGGGGGCAGCCTGGTGTACTCAACCTTTATAGGCGGTAGTAATGCAGATATTGCTTATTCCATTTCCTTAGACGATAATAATAATCCGATCATTACGGGAAATACGTTTTCTTCTGATTATGACGTTACCAACGGATCCTATCAAACTGCGATCGGTGGTAGTTTTGATATTTTCATAACAAAATTGGATGTTTGCTCTGCTCCATCAATTACTGTTAATGCCAATACTCCCCTGTGCGAGGGTGAAACGTTGAACCTTACTTCCAATGGTGGGGTGTCTTATGATTGGACAGGTCCAGATAACTTCGCATCAACACAACAAAACCCCAGTATTTCTAATATTAGTTTAGCGGATTCGGGTGCTTATGTAGTGAACGTATCTGACGCCAATGGATGTAGTTCAGTGGATTCTGTTGTTGTAACCGTTAAAGACTGTTTAGGATTATCATCGAACAGCAATAAAAGTAGCCTTGTTTTGTTCCCGAACCCAAGTCAAAAATGGATCACACTAGTCTCAAATAACGCATTCCAAAATGCTACTGTCACAATCTATAATACCAAAGGTCGTCGTGTATACACTAAGCATGTTCATGCAACGAAGCAGCTAAAAATTGAACTATCAGCCTATGATGCGGGTGTGTATTTTGTTGAGGTAGAAGATGCCGACGGTAAGCAGCGCATAAAATTGATTAAGGAGTAGTGTTATTAACTCAGTTAAGCCTTCAAATCAGCCCAGAAAGCTGAAGCAGCTGTTTTTATTTAACCTATATCTCATAAACATCATTAAACTTTCCTTAAATTTGTGATCAAATACTTTTAGACGCAGCATGTTTACGTTATTCTTCACTTTTCCTGTAGGTCCCTACCAAGCCTCGTTTTGGATTGTGCTGATATGGTTGGCTATATTTATAACCACGTATTTCATCAACTCGCTCATCCAAAAGTTACTTAAACGCTATCTGAAGCGACCAAAATTAAAAATTAAGGGAACGCGAATCACGCTTTTGAGGCTGCTCAATCAAGTCGTTTATATCTCATCTTTTCTAGTCGCTTTTCAAGCATTTCGACTTGAAAACGATAATATATCGTTGATTAAATTTTTAAATCACGATATCATCCCTAAACTTCCTGAAGATCTCAAGGGTGGTTTTCAACTTAGCTTTATGGATGTGATCACCATCATCATCATTTTTGCGATAAGTCGCTTCATCATCAATATTTTTCGCATATACATTGACCGAAGATTTAGGGACAATGAAGATTTTGACGAAGGCACACGTTTTGTATATGTTCAGCTCGCTCGCTATCTGATTTACACCTTTGCCGTAATTATTTCACTCCAGTTTCTATTCGCCGACCTCAGTGTCTTATTAGCTGGTTCTGCCGCTTTTCTTGCCGCTTTAGGATTAGGATTACAAGGTATTTTTAAAGATATGGTTTCTGGAATTATTCTTTTGTTCGAAGGAACGATAAAGGTTGGTGACATCGTGCGTGTGGTGAGCCCAGGAACAGGAGAAGAGATTATTGCAAGAGTACTAAAAATCAATGTGAGAACCGCTAAAATTGAGACGCGTGATGGAAACACATTAATCATTCCAAACTCTATACTTACACAAGATCAAATTGAAAACTGGAGTTTTGGATCTGAACTCACGCGGTTCAGTATAGAGGTAGGGGTTGCCTATGGATCGGACACTGAACTGGTCCGAAAACTTCTGAAACAGGCGGCGCTGAGTCATCCTGAAGTAAAAAAGACGGAGCCAATATTTGTACGAATGAATAATTTCGGAAATGATGCCTTAGAAATGGAGTTGCTCTTTTGGGCCGACCAAACCTGGCAAGTTGAGCTCCATAAATCAGAAATTCGTTTCGAAATTGACCGACTGTTCCGCGAACACGGAATCACAATTCCTTTCCCTCAACGTACATTACACGTGCCAGAAGAAGTAAGAACTGTACGACAAAATGAGGCCGAGTAATTCGCCGTATCCCCTTCCAAATAGACCATACGTTGAAGAAACAGCTAATCTACCACCTCCTGTTGATAGATGTGAGCCGGTCGGGCGTCTTTCACATTCAACTGCAAGGTAGTCCTACCACGAAACTGATTCTCTTCCAGTGTATAAACTACATCTATCGGGCCGTCTAAAGCCCAATCATAAAGCTCAGGAAATGAAAATGCAATAGCTTGAATGAGGCGATCATGCCCGGGTTCTACCAACTGCATTTTCACGTGTTTTGATTTTAGCAGCTTAATATTTCGGGCATAAAGATTCCTGGATACAAATACCGGTTTCATATTACCTGGACCATGCGGTTCAAATTGTTTTAAAATGCGTTTTAAACGCGGGACTTCGTGAACTGATTCACCGTTGTGGAACAATTCAGTAAAAGACAGTTCTCTTTCCACGAGTTGCTCAGGTATCAACATCTCTGGTTGCAACCGCTCGCGAACAGCGTTATCAAAACGCCGCTGAAAAGTATTCAAGTTTTCGGGTAAAACCGTAAGACCCGCAGCAAAATAATGTCCTCCAAATCGCAACAATAAATCAGCACATGCTTCGAGTACCTCATACATATTAACCCCTTCAATACTTCGGGCAGAACCTGTCCATTCTTGCTGATCACCAGACTGAGTGAGGACGATCGTAGGTCGATAATAGTGTTCCATCACACGCGAAGCCACTATACCAACTACTCCTTTGTGCCAATCGGGATCGTAGACAAGGTTAGTCACTTGCTCCTGATGGTCTGGATCTTTTTCAATTTGATCAAGTGCTTCGACCGTCATTTCTTGATCAATCGTTTTTCGCTTGTCATTATCGCGGTGAATTGCACTAGCTAGATCAGTAATTTCATCATGATCTTCTGCCAACAATAAGGCAACAGCTTGCTTTGCATCACCCATACGACCTGCTGCATTAATCCGTGGAGCGATCGTAAACACGACATCTGTCAAGGTTAATGGTTTTTCTTTCTTTGCTAGCTTCAAAAGTTGCGCGATGCCAGGTCGGGTATTCGTGTTAAGCTGTTCTAAACCAAAACGACACAATACTCTGTTCTCACCTGTAACATCAACAATATCAGCACCAATACTAATGGCCAGCAAATCTAAAAAAGCGTGTAATCGATCCGTTTCTTTTGGTTGATCCTCAACCAAAGCAGAAAGCAATTTGAAACCAACACCACAACCAGAAAGTTCTTTATAGGGGTAATTACACCCCATTTGTTTTGGATCTAAGACGATCGCTTCAGGGAGTTCCTCACCTGGTGTATGGTGATCACAAATGATGATATCAATACCATTTTTACTGGCATACGAACAATTTTCGACAGCTTTAATTCCACAATCGAGGGTGACAATAAGTGTAACATCATTGTCGCAAGCAAAATCAATACCCTGCCTACTCAAACCATAACCTTCTGAGTAGCGATCTGGAATATAGTATTCAATAGCAGCTGTTTGTTCCTTCAAAAACCCATAAAAAAGTGCTACCGACGTCGTACCATCTACATCGTAATCACCATAAACCAGTATGTTTTCGCCTCGATCAATTGCTTTTTTCAAACGGTGTAAAGCAACCTCCATGTTTTTCATGAGAAAAGGGTCGTGTAAACTTGATAGTGATCCTCTAAAAAAGTGCTTAGCATCTTCAAATGTGGTTATCCCGCGTTGAACAAGCATGTAGGCTACCACTTCAGAAACGTTCATCTCCGCTTTGAGCTCCTGCACCACCTGATCCTCTGGAGCGTCTTTTACCAACCATTTTTTCTTCATTTTCTTCTGTTTTTCGGTTAAGTCCTATTGAAGTTAGGAATATTTTTTTGACTTGCGACGGGTCTGGATATTTTTTCAATGAATGACCTATCTTTCTGTTTCTTCCTGTCAGCCATTATTCGATGAAGGATTCTGATATTGAGTTGATCAATTTTTAATCAATCGTTAAAACTCATTTAAGCACAGTGGTCCAGTTTCATAGCTGAGGCACAATTCATCAAAGGAGTAGATAATAATGGTAAATTCAGGTGAATTATTCTTGAGCATCAACCATTTTTATGTAAATTCATAAAAAAATTCAGTTATGGAAGAACAGCAAATACTTAGCGAAATAGAACAACTTAAGACACAGCTTACTGGCAATCTTCTCGACGATGGAGACACCCAACAAAAAATCTACGAACTAAAGAAACAACTAAAACCAGAAATAGAAGAGCAACCCGCCACAGATGATTTAGACGATGAGGGATGCCTCTATTGTGGGAGTTAATTAATTGCTTTATGGTTCAATGGATTATCGTTCGAAATTTCGTTCTAAGTACTGTTCTATTTTGCACAACAGGCTGTTTAGAGTTCATAGAAGAAATAACATTAAACAAAGACGGATCGGGCACCTATGAGGTAACGCTTAATCTCAGCGCTAGTCAAACTCGCATTAATTCATTGTTGGCACTCGACTCTTTAAACGGCAAAAAAGTTCCAACACGTCGGGAAATGCATGAAAAATTTGAAACCTTCGTAGAAGAGCTCAATAGTAAGTCAACAATCACTTCAGCCACGGGTGATTTTAATGATGAACAATGGATTGGTTCAATCGCTATCGATTTTGAGGAACTAGAGCCGATGCAAGAGACCGTTATTCAGGCACTATCCAAAAAAGAAATGGATACCGCACCTTATGAAATTAGATGGAACGAGAAGAAGACTATGTTTTCGCGTGTGCTTGCGACCGATAGCTTAGAAAAGTGGCGAAAAAAAATAGAAAAAGAAGATGAACAACAACTCGAAAAGGGGAAAGTCGTTTTTATTCAACGGTTTGACCAACCCATCTCATCTTGTTCCTCCAGCGCTGTAAGAATGGCTAAAAACAACAAAGCTGCCATGCTGATGACCTCTCCGCTTTCACTCTTAAAAAAGCCAGAACAACTTAATTTCAGCATTCAACTTGCAAAAGATTAGTTGATCTTTACTCTTATCGCGTTTACGGTGACTATTCTTGTTAAATTTTTACATTTGCTAAAAAAATAAATCATGCGATACTACTTGTTTGTCAGCTTACTAATGTTCTCGTTCGTCACTTTTACACAAGAGGAAAATAAGATCCCACCCTCCGCAACTGCTATCATTCAATTTGATCTTCAACGCATAAAAAAAGCAATGCCAGTGGAGGATATTGAAAGTTATGCGTTCGTTCAAGAGCTGTTACAGCAAACCGTTAAAAGTAAAAAAGATGAAATTGCACTGAACGACCTAAGTATTAATCACGACAAACCATTATTCGTAGTTTACGGTCGCGAGAAAGCATTCAGCTATAGTGCTGTTGCCATGAATATTTTAGATCAAGATGTATTTCTCGAGAATCAATTTGTCCAGAACGATATCGTTAAAGATCTTCAAGAAAAATCGTATTCCAAGTCCCAAAGGCACTTAGCCCTATTTCAGGATAAAACCTATTTGCAGTTTGATATCGATTGGAATTATGCTTTTTTCAGACAACAAGCCGATAGTATTTTTGAAGCCAACGGGTGGCGCAAAAACAAAAGAGAGCGTGTGCGGGGTTATGAAAAGGCGGAAGAAGAGATGAGCCAACAAAAAGACAATCAACAGCCCAATTATAATCATGTCTATGATTCGATTAAAAAAGTATACCGCGAAAAAAGTCTCGAGCGTTTTCATCAACGTATTTTGAACAGCAAAAGCTCATCAATTGATGAAAATGCATTTAAACAATTCGAAAACAAAAATGCGCACATTAAATTTATTTATCAACCCGACAAGATTTCAACGATCGAACCTCGCTTTATGCGCCGGGAACCTCTTGTTAAAAAATTCCTGCCCATTTTAGAAAATTACACTTCTGAAACTTGGCAATCAGGTTATATGAATTTCACAGAAGAAGGCATGAATATCGATTGGTTCACGCACAGTAACGAGGAAATCATGGAGGTGATTGGTGCTGCGGAAGAAAGAAAGTTAGATCGGAAACTGTTGCAGTATATCCCTGAAGAAAGTCAGGGCTACATGGTTTACAATGTTGACCTTTTCGGAGCCTATGAATCGTTTAAAGCTACCTATTTACCCAAAGTGGAAGCCTCTGACGAAAAAGAAATGATATTAGCATCTGCTATCTGGTCCACTATTGATGAGGTGATAAACACCTCCTCTGTAGCTTCTGTTTTTGGTGCAGATATGATGATGACTTATAATGGAATGAAAGAAATCTCCCTTACGAAAACTACCTATAGTTACAATAAGGAAACGATGGAAAAGAAAAAGGTCAACGAAACCTATCAAGAAAAAAGACCCATGATGACCTGGGGCATTTCGACGGACAAAGCGTACTTGATTGAAAAATACCTCAAGGCCTTATATGCTTACAATCCCGATAAAATGGATAAAGAGGAAGGATATTACACGCTTTATAAATTGTTACCTCCGAACATGCCTCTTTATATTGCCGTACACGATGATATTGTATTATTGAGTAACGACCATGACGTCGTGACGGAACACTTGGACGGGTACGATAATCCCATAAGTTGGGGGGAAAGATTCAAAGCTAAACGGGCTAAATTAATGTACGCGCAGATGGATTTTTCTAAACTCCCTTCAGAATTAGCGGAAATGGCACCGCGAAGTCGCGATCAATCCATGTTTGAGTCTTTTAACGGAAAGACCGGGAAATTAGAAATGGAAGTGCAAGATGTATCTAAGGAAGCATTGCACTTCACCGCTCGTTTCACTACTGAGAAAGAATACAAAAATGGCGCTTATTTTATGATGGAATACTTCAATAAAATGTCAAAACGTTAGTTCAAAAGCAATTCTTCATGCGCATCTATTACATTACCTCAGCACTGTTTTTCGCGCTCTTCTTTTTGGGTATTTTGCTTTTCAACGCAGCACGAATAGACAAAAAAGTGACCGATTTTAACATTGTTGATCACATCGATGAACAGTCGATCAACGGTAAGCTTGATGTAAAACGAATAATCAACGACGCCAAAGCGTTGAAGAACTTTTTCAAAACGCAGGGGCTTAGCCGTCATTACTGGCAACAAACGCTGGATTTTATTTCGCGATCCGGATTGGATTTGAGTCAAACCTATTACACTTACGACCTCATCAATCAAGGACCTCTTACCCTCTACTCTACCATTGATGATCCCAGTGCTTTTTCTACAGCGCTGGATGAAATGAAGTCGGTCTTTAATCTGAAGAGTAATGCAGAAGCCCCCAATCGCTTTTATTCCAAGGAATCAAACCTGCAACTGGTTTTGGGCACTCGCCATATCGAAGTCAGAATGGGTAAAAACGCCCATAAACCAGATACCGTTAAACCGTCTATTTCAAAACATTGTGCTCAATTACTAAAGAACGGTTACACTTTTATTATCAACCCGCAAGGAATACCCCCACTAGACTCCATGGATTATATAACGGGGCAATATAAATGGGATAACATGCTGAATATCCAATTCAATTGGCATGTCAAAGACCAACCTCATCCTTTTCAAGTACATACCGAAAAGATTCACGCGTACAACCCTTCGGAGGATGCTCTGATGAACGGTTTTCTCAACCTGAACACCAACACTTGGAATCAATATGACAATTCATTTTTGCATAAAAAAATGGATGCACTCAATCGTCAACCCAGAGCAAATAATTTATTAACTGAAAACTGGAAAGGACAGTTGGCTTTTCATTATGGAGGAAGTACGACTCAAGAGCGATTTAATATCACCTCTGATTTTGACGAAAACTTCAATCGTATTCAAGACACAGTGATCATTCGGGACACCATGAAAAATGCTGGAATAATCATAGCTAGCGAATCGCCCGAAACACTTTACGAATCGATTTCCAAACAAGATTACGTGGATGCTTCCTCAGATAAACTTCAGATTGCCCTTCTGCCACCCTTTCGACACATTCATCTCGATCAGAAACACCTTTACCTCGCAGCGTCTAAACAAAATTTTAATCGTCGCTTAGAATCACGTATAGCTCATTTGCAGTTTGAAGACCAGCAATTTCGATTGTCCATAGAGGCAAAACCCGTAGCTACAAATCACGTCACAATAAATTTGGAATGGGAGCCCCACACCTCAACCATCAAAGCTTCAAGTTTTCTCCGTAATTTTATTCAATAATTGTGCGTTGTTGTGTACGTTGAAGACCCTGACGATTGCCGCTCCGTGCTCGTACATTTAAATATATTCGTACATTTACGTGGAATATTGAGAATTTGAACTACTCAATTATTAATTGTATTCATTAAAAACAACACGATGAACATGAAAATAACTACTACACTCACCCTTTTGCTTTCGGTCACATTTTTATGTGCTCAGCAGACCATTACATCAGCTGACAATGGATTGGCCACCAACCCCTTGATTTGGGATTGTACCTGTATTCCCTCTCCGGATGATGAAATCATTATTAAACACGATATAACCATGAATAGTAACTGGGTCTCAAACAATGGAGGTTCTATCACCATCACTGATCAAGGAACATTAATTGAAGACAATCAAAACCGTACTATTTTATTCGACGCAGGAGCTGCTTTTTATAATTATGGCAACACCACCCTCACAAACCTCGCCTTTTCAGGTGGAGCGGAAGGTCACAATCACGCCAATTTGGATTTAGACACGGCGTTATGGGTTGGGCCGGGATCAATGTTTATGAATCATGGTCTCACAGAAAATGTAGACAGCACTTACATTGAAGGTATGTTTATGAATGAGGGAACATACAGTTATGGCGACTTTTTAAATGAAGGAAGCTTAAGCAATACGGGGTATATCGAGGTTGACTCTATGTATAATAATGAAGGAACGATCAATTCATCAGCTGGAAACATTACAGCGATGGATTTTGCCAGTAATGGAACGGTCAATATCACAGGTGATGCATACATGATCGTCAACAACGATTTTTTCAACGGTGGAACACTTCAACTAGAAACGGGACGAGATATTCGCGTAGGGAGTGATTTTTTAAACGCCAGCGAAGGAGACACCGCCGTTATTATCAACAACGGATTAATTGAAATTGGTAATAATTTCAATAATGCAGATACACTGCGTGGCAGCGGCCTGTTCTGTATTGCTGAAAACTCTACAAATACGGGCGATGTGAAAGGTGAACTTGATATCTGTGACAATACCGGTAGCAGCATTTTTGATTTCAACTCTGGAAATATTGATGTAACAGTAACAAACTGCAATGCTGGTTGTAATGTAGGTATAGAGGAAAAATCGCCACTAAAAATCAACATTTATCCGAATCCTGTTTCGACTTTGCTAAATATTGAAGGAATTAATAAGGGAAAAGTTATCATCAATGATGTAATGGGTCAAGAAGTTTATCACTCATATTTTAAGCACGAAATTGATGTTCGCGGATTAAAAAATGGCGTTTATTTTATTACCGTTCAGCATAACGGTCAACAAAAAATGCTGAAGTTTATTAAGCGATAACCATAATCCCTAATAACGGATAGGGCAGTCTTCATTTGAAAACTGCCCTTTTTTTATCGTCAAAGTTCTTTAATCATCTAAAAAGAGCTTTTTTAACTCTGTTGCCTCAGCGGCATCCATCTTTCCTGCTAAGATTAAGCTCAACTGTTTACGGCGTAAGGCGCCATCATAACGTCTAACTTCTTCTTTCGACTCAGGTTTAATTTGAGGAACACTGATCGGCCCCCCGTTCTGATCAACAGCTACAAATGTATAAATCGCTTCATTGCGCTTTACTTGCTTTCCGGAAACCTGATTTTCAACATATACATCAATGAATACTTCCATCGAACTACGGAAAGCACGAGAAACTTTGGCTTCCAATGTAACGACTGATGATTCTTTGATCGGCTTTCCAAAAGAAACATTATTGACCGAGGCTGTCACCACTACCCTTCTGCAATGGCGTTGAGCTGAAACGGCCGCTGTAACGTCCATCCACGCCAGCAATTGTCCCCCGAAGAGGTTACCATGTGGGTTCGTATCATTAGGCAAAACGACTTTAGTAGATATCGTTCTGGACTCTGAAGGTCTTTTGGCATTCATAACACTACAATTTTTTTGCAAAGGTAAGATATAAAGTCTGCGTTACATATCTTAAATCAACAATAGTCTATGTTGGTAAACTTAGCCGTCATGATATGACAATAAAATACAATTGGACGTCTTCATTGAAAGCTCCTGGAATTCGATCTTTTCGAAGAACAATTAGAGCTCGTCGTAAAAAGGCTGCGATCTGATAATCTATTTTTGATTGACCTGAAAATGATATGATTATATTTGCACAAGTCACAAAACTTTAGAAATGAAAAGCCTATTCTTAATTCTATTCCTCAACGTACCAATATTACTGATAGCACAGGACTATCCTGATTGTCATAAAATAGACACTGACTATTCCGGGGAGTGTAAATCTTTTTTTGACAACGAGACTTTATCGCACCATTTTATTATTGAAAAAGGGGATATTATCTGGAGTAAATCATACTTTAAAAATGGAGACTTGTATACTGAAACAGACAAAACCAAATTGGAACAATACAGTTTTGAACAAAGAATACTATACAAAAAAGGTTTGCCTCGCAAAGTTATTGATGTAGAGCTGGGAAGTGGAACGGCTTCTTCCATGAGAAGAGATGGATCTTCTGCTATTCTTGGTTTAATAAAAAACAAACAATTGAAATACCCTTGGTTGGTCTACAACAAGGCTGGGAACATAACAGACACCATCCAAGGCATAAAATATGATCAAACGTTCAATGATCCCGATGAATTTATAGAAATGATTTTCAAGGGTCTGCTCAAAGGTAAATTATTAGATGAAAACAGGTCACTAAAAACACAGGAAGAAAAAAACAACCTACCCTCTCCTCCGCATATTGCTATGGAAGAGGCTCCTATCAAAAAAGAAAACGAACACAACATAGTTGAATACCCTGACAAATCCCCTGCTTTCCCTGGAGGGTCAGAGGCTCTGCTTAAATATATTGAACAGAACATGATTTATCCTCAAGACGCAAAAAAGAAGGGTGATGAAGGAAAAGTATATTTAGAGTTCTACGTATTAAAGAATGGTTCAATTTCAAATATAAGCGTCCTTCGGGGTGCATCGAAAGAGTTTGACCAAGAAGCCATTCGACTTGTTCAAAAAATGCCAAAATGGAAGCCTGCTCAAGTGGATAATGAACCCGTGAATTCGAGAGCACGGATCCCGGTGACTTTTAAATTATAAACTGTCTTATCAGCGCAAAAAAAAACACTTCACAGCGTAAGAAAAAATCTCATCAGAAAAGGGTCATTATTTAGTAGTCTTCGACAACATAATAATAGTTTTAGAAACCTCTTACTAGAAAAAAACAACGCGTTTTCCATTCGAGTCCTTACCTTTGTCCCATGAGTTTTGCTGTTGTCAAATCATTACACTTGATTTTCATGGTGAGTTGGTTCGCCGGACTCTTCTATATCGTGCGTCTATTTATTTATCACACTGAAGCGCAGGAAAAAGGAACTGAAACCAAAAAAATTCTGTCGGACCAATTTGAAATCATGGAAAAGAAGTTGTGGTGGATCATTACCACACCTGCCATGATTTTGACCGTAATTTTCGGTATCTGGATGCTGGTGTTGGTTCCCGGTTTTCTCGAAATGCCCTGGATGCACCTTAAACTATCTTTTGTTGCGCTTTTACTGATCTACCATTTCATTTGCCAAAAGATCCTGTTCAACCTAAAAAAGGGAAAGTTCAACTGGAAAAGCAATGGTCTTAGATTGTGGAATGAAGTCGCAACACTCGCATTAGTGGCTATTATTTTCCTGGTCGTCATGAAAGATGAGCTCAACTGGATCAAGGGAACCGTTGGATTTTTTGCTGTGGCAATAGCACTTATGATAGCGATTAAAATTTACAAACGCATGCGCTCAAAAAAAGCTGAACTATGACATATATTGATACACACGCCCATTTGTACGCTGATAAATTCGACCAGGATCGCGATGAAATGATCCAACGTGCAAAAGATGCAGGGGTAAATAAATTATTCCTTCCCAACATCGACGAGTCCAGTATTGAAGGAATGGAGGCGCTTGTAGACAAATACCCAGGTGTCTGTTACTCCATGATGGGAATTCACCCTTGTAATGTGGAAAAAGATTGGCAGTTGCAATTGGAACGCGTGCAACAACACTTTGACCCAAAACGACATATTGCAATCGGAGAAATCGGCATTGATCTTTATTGGGATCAATCACTGCAACAAGAACAAACTGAAGCTTTTCGCGCTCAAATTCAATGGGCGAAGGAGGTAAATTTACCGATTGTCATTCACTGTCGCGATTCATTTGATGAGATCTTTGAAGTGCTCGATGCGGAAAATGACGACCGACTGACAGGAGTTTTTCACTGCTTTACGGGAACGGAAGAGCAGGGTCGCCGAATTCTAAATTACGGCGGTTTCAAATTGGGAATTGGCGGTGTTGTGACCTTTAAAAACAGCGGACTGGACAAATCGATCGCGAATATTGGTCCGGAACACCTCGTGTTAGAGACGGATGCACCCTATTTGACACCTACTCCACACCGTGGGAAAAGAAACGAGAGTTCATATATCCCCTTGATCGCTGAAAAACTTTCTTCCATCTACAACGTCGACGAAAAAGAAATTGGAAACATTACAAGCCAAAATGCGTTAGAGGTATTTAAAATGGAAAAAGGATAAGGATGAAATCAAAAGTATTACTCATATACACAGGAGGAACCATAGGGATGATTGAACATCCTGAAACAGGTGTATTGACTGCTTTTGACTTTGATCATTTAAACAAACAAATTCCAGAGTTGTCCAAACTCGACATGGAATTAAAAGCTGTTTCTCTCGGTATGCCGATTGATTCTTCAGACATGAACCCCGTAATCTGGCAGGATATTGCTCAGCAAATCGTAGATAATTATGAGGATTATGATGGGTTTGTTGTGTTGCACGGCTCCGACACGATGGCTTATTCTGCAAGTGCATTGAGCTTTATGCTTCAGGGATTGAAGAAACCCGTCATATTTACGGGTTCACAGTTGCCCATTGGTACCATTCGAACAGATGGAAAGGAAAACTTGATTACCTCCATCGAAATTGCGGCATCCAAAGACAGTGACGGAAATGCAATCGTCCGTGAAGTTGCCATCTATTTTGAGTATTCCCTCTACAGAGGCAACCGAACGACAAAAGTTTCTGCCAATGCCTTTGAAGCTTTTTTATCACCTAATTATCCAGAATTAGCCATTGCCGGCGTTGATATTCGTTACAACACCGATGCCCTGCTCAAAACGAGGAAGCGTCAGCTCCATTTCAACCCAAAAATGGATGATCGGGTAGCATTGATGAAAATATTTCCAGGTTTTTCGACAAAAGTATACGAGGGTCTTTTCGATATCGAGCAAACAAGAGCAGTTGTTATCGAATCCTTTGGCTCTGGGAATGTACCCAACAATAGCGCATTTTACGAGCTCATCGAACAATATACCGGAGACGGCGGAGTGGTTATAAACACCACACAGTGCTACACCGGAAATGTAGAACAAGGCAAATACGCCAATAGTACGACGTTTAATAAGCTGGGGGTAATTAGTGGAAGTGATATCACAACCGAAGCCGCTATCACAAAAATCATGTATTTATTGGGGAACTGCACGTCGACGGATGATGTCAAAGCGCACTTTGAGCAGTCGCTGGCCGGAGAAAAAAATGAGGGGTAATCGTTTGGTTGACTGGTGCCAAGTCTAAAGAAAGACTGGCAAGGCATATATAATATCTTTCTCCACGAGTTTCACGAATTCGCCGAAAATCATTTTCAAGGTACGTTAGACCAATTCGCGGGATTGGTCAAATCGTGGACAACCTCGAAAGGTGTCGTGCCTACTACAGGTAAGACAGTGACGCATCGTACTTTTGCATGCGTTTACCCTGTGATTTAACCCATCAAAATTTGCTCAAGTGTTTAATTTGCACTACTTTAGTATACTAACTTATTGATTCCTATGAATAAACACGCTATAATTCTCTTGCTACTGCCGCTACTATCTTACCGGGCATTGCACAAGAAAACATCATCGTTAAATTCAACTATACCTTTTTGGATGATCAATTTATCGATAACGAAAGGGCTACCGCACCGATGAGCGAACTATTCAATGAAAAAGCAGAACGGGAGCTCACGCTCTTGAACAATGCGTTTCCTCAATTACTGAATAGTCGAGCGACAAAAGTGTTCGACTTTTTGAGTACCGATGATACCGTTTCAGTTTCCAGACATGGTTACGAAGTGACTATTCCACCTTTTTGGGCAGTTTTTAATTTAGAGGTTCCTGCTCATTACGAGGCGAAGAAGGTAATTGATTTTCTCGATGATTTTCAGCCACTTGTTGAATATGCGCATCCCAATTTTGAGGTATTTCAGCAGAATGTACCCAATGACAGCTTGTACTTCAGACAAAAAGGTCTTTTCGACCCAAATGGACAAGCCGACATCAATGCTGAACAAGCGTGGGAAACAGAAACGGGTCAAAAGTTTGTCAAAGTAGGCGTACACGATAACGGAGTGGACAGTCTGCACCCAGACATTGATCTTCTTTCTGGTCGAGACTACTTTGCTAACCAAGATACCTCTGGAACTCCCGACTGGGGTGTAGAAGATATCGGACAACCGCATGGTACGCAAGTCGCTGGTATTATTGGCGCGAAAAGAAACAACGAAATAGGAATTGCAGGAGTGGCAGGAGGCGACGGCAGCGACACCACGGGTTGCTCACTCA
>CAJXMN010000070.1 GCA_913056215.1 uncultured Flavobacteriales bacterium
TGTTAACGTTTTTGAGCAGTGCTCGAACTTTTCAGACGCTGCTACATTTACAGTAAACGTCCTGCCTAATCCCGTTGCAGGTACAGCTTCAATTAGTCAAACAACAATCTGTGAAGGACAAACGGTCGACCTCAGTCTAGCTGGGCACAGCGGCACCATTCAATGGCAAAGTGCTCCCAGCAATACAGGCCCCTGGTCCAACATGGGTGGAGCTACGACGGCAAACGAAACAACCCCTGCTCTGAATAACGATATGTGTTATCGAGCTGTAGTGAGTGGCTGCGGACCTGATGCTATTACCAATGTTGTTTGCGTTACTGTTCTACCCCCAGGAATTACTGCTTTGAATTGTCCTGGAAATTTGAATGCTATTTGTGCTATTTCTGAACAACCTGCTTATAATAGCTATACGGATTTTTTAAATGATGGCGGCAGTGTAACAGGGGATGCTAGTCGTGTAGTTGCTTCAACATTTAATTTAGTGAGTCAAATTTCTGACGGGAACACTTGCCCTGAAGTCGTTACGAGAACATACGAAGTATCTGACGATTGCGGCAACACTGAAAGTTGTACGCAAACAATTACTATAAATGATAATATCGATCCTTCAGGAAGTGCTCCAGGCAACGTAACTGTTCAATGTATAGGGGATGTCCCTGCGGTTAACACAAATAATGTTACAGGTGTATCTGATAACTGTACGGCTAACCCAACGGTGACCCACGTAAGTGATGTATCTGATAACAATTCCTGTCCAGAAACGATCACACGAACTTATCGCATTCAAGATGATTGTGGGAATTTTATCGACGTAGATCAAATAATTACTGTTGATGATGATATTGATCCTTCAGGAACTGCTCCAGGAAACATTACTGTTCAATGTATAGGAAATGTTCCTGCTGCAAACATTAATGATGTGACTGGAGTTTCTGACAATTGTACAGGTAACCCAGCAGTTTCTCATGTGGGTGATGTTTCTGATAACAACTCCTGTCCAGAAACGATCACCAGAACTTATCGCGTTGAAGATGATTGCGGCAATTTTATTGAGGTGGATCAAATCATTACGGTAGATGATGATACTAATCCAGTCGGAACAGCACCTGGAAATATAACAGTACAATGTATTGGTGATGTCCCTGCTCCTAACACGAATGATGTAACTGGAGTATCAGATAACTGTACAGTAAATCCAAATGTTACATTTATAGCAGATGCATCAGATAACAATACATGCCCCGAAACAATTACTCGCACCTATCGCATAGAAGATGATTGTGGTAATTTTACAGAAGTTGATCAAACTATTACAGTTAATGATGACACTGACCCCGTAGCTACTGCTCCCAATAACGTAACAGTACAATGTATTGGTGATGTTCCTGCAGTAGATGTAAATGACGTTACTGGCGTGTCTGATAATTGTACTGCAAATCCAACCGTAACTCACGTAGGTGACGTTTCGGACGGTAATACCTGTCCAGAAATAATTACGCGCACCTACCGTATTGAAGACGATTGTGGTAACTTTATCGAGGTAGATCAAACGATCACGGTAGATGATGATATTGACCCTACAGCTTCAAACCCTTCAAGTATAACTGTTTCTGGCGGGCCTGCTCCAGCACCCGACCCAACCGTTGTGACAACAGAAGCCGATAATTGTACTGCAAATCCGACAGTAACATGGGTGAGCGATAACTCCGATGGCAATACATGCCCCGAAACTATTACGAGAACTTACGCCATTGAAGATGATTGTGGTAATCAAATTACTGTTGACCAATTGATCTATATTACGGATCCTATTGATCCTACTGGAACGGCTCCAGCCGACATTAGTGTTCAGTGCGCTGCAGATGTTCCTGCCCCAGATCCCACTTTAATTACAGATGCTTCTGACAACAATGGCGCACCTACTGTAACATGGGACAGCGATGTTTCTGATGGTAATACATGTCCTGAAGAAATTACAAGAACTTATAGAATTGAAGATCCTTGTGGTAACTTTATTGAGGTGGATCAAATTATTACTGTCAATGACGATATCGATCCTGCGGGTACAGCACCTGCAGATTTAACAGTGCAGTGTATTGGCGATGTACCTGCCGCTGACATTACAGATGTGACGGGCGTTTCAGATAACTGTACGACAAACCCAACAGTAACACATGTAGGAGATGTTTCAGATGGCAATACTTGCCCTGAAGAAATTACAAGAACCTACCGCGTAGAAGATGACTGCGGTAACTTTATTGAGGTGGATCAAATCATTACTGTCAATGACGATACTGCACCAACGGCATCCAACCCGGCGACTACCACTGTACAATGTGCCTCAGATGTACCAGCAACCGATCCAACGGTGGTGACGGACGAAGCAGATAACTGTACAGCGAATCCAACAGTGACGTTCCTTTCTGAAACTTCAGATAACAACGTTTGTGATGGAGAGGAACTGACGCGCATTTACGAAATCGCCGATGACTGTGGCAACACTACGACGGTAACCCATACAATCATCATCGATGCATATACGCCAACCTTTACAGTAGCTGGAACGGACCCCACAACATGTGGCGGCAACGATGGATTTATAACAATAAGTGGATTGGATCCAAACACGGATTATGACCTCGGTTACAACGGGAATGCTACCAATCCTATTACGACAGACGGTGCTGGTGAATACGTCATCACTAACTTGTCGGCAGGTAGTTATACTGATTTTGCCATTAATCCAACTTCATGTGGTTTATGTGTAGAAACGGTGAACACAAACATTAACCTTGTCGATCCGAATGCACCGCCTGTAGATGCAGGCCCTGATCAAACAGTTTGTGATGGTGAAACAGTGACATTAACAGCAACAAATCCCAACAATGCCAATATTAGTTGGAACAATGGGGTAACAGACGGAAATGCTTTTACTCCACCAGTGGGCACAAATAATTATACTGTTACTGCGGAAGAAGCTGGTTGTACATCAACTGACCTTGTTGTGATAACGGTCAACCCTATTCCGAATGTCAACGCTGGCAATGATGTATTTATTTGTGACGGTGAATCTGTTACACTATCAGCAAGCGGAGCAGATACTTATGTTTGGGATAATGGCGTGACAGATGGCGTCTCATTCGTCCCATCAGCAACGACTACTTATTCTGTAACTGGTACTTCAGCTGGATGTACAGCAACAGATGATGTCCTCGTTACAATTTACGACAACCCAGATGTCGCTTTTGAAGCCGATGTTACTCAAGGTTGTATTCCACAAGAAGTCAATTTTTCTAATCTGACCTCTGGAAACACCAGTGTATGTGAGTGGAATATTGCAGGTACCACCATTACAGATGACTGTTCTCCTTCATATACTTTTGCTAATCCTGGCTGTTTCAATGTTACATTAACCGTAACGACAGATAACGGGTGTGTTGATAATCATACAGAAACTAATTATATCTGCATTGATGACTACCCAGTCGCTGACTTCTCAGCTGACCCTGCAGAGCTCACATCACTCTATAATGAAACCGAGTTTGAGAATAAGTCTGTTGGTGCTGAAACTTACGCATGGAATTTTGACGATGGCGAAACGAGCACTGCTACGCATCCATCTCACACTTTCCCGGGTGAAGAAGAGGATGAATTCTTAGTCGAACTGATTGCAACTAGCCAGTATGGTTGTGAAGATACCGCTTATCAAACGATTGTAATGCGTGAAGAGCTATTGTACTATGTACCAAATTCGTTCACCCCAGACCGGGATCAATTCAACGAAAAATTCAAACCAGTGTTTACATCTGGATTTAACCCTCAAGATTATACGTTAATGATCTTTAATCGTTGGGGCGAGATTATATTCGAATCCAATCATCCAGAAGTTGGATGGGATGGAACCTATGGTGCAGATAATGAAGAAATCGTTAAAGATGGAACCTATATTTGGAAGATTGAGTTTAAGACGAAGTACAATGATGAGCGCAAGGTAGAGCTCGGTCACGTCAATGTCCTGAGATAATAGTTCATTTGTTCATTCTATATTAAAACGTCATCTTCGGATGGCGTTTTTTTTTGTATAATATTTGTAACATTACATGGTAATTCGCGTTAAGAAATATGAGTTATCTATTTAGAATTTCGAGAATACCAACATGACAAAATTTTACAGCTTTTTAATTGTATCAGTTTTATTTCAATTTTTTTCATTCGGACAGGCTGAAGATGAATCTTGCCTCGAACCTAAAAGAAAAGTGCTAAAGCTTATTGATAAAGCAAAAGACGCTAAACCGCGGGAGGCATCTAAGCTTTTTAATGAGGCTATTGATAAGGATGATGATAATGCAATGGCTTATTATGAATTCGCCATGTATGCCTATGATCGCGCCATGAAATTATATGATCAAAATCCCAATCCTAAAATGGGAGATAAAAGCTTGGCTATTGCTGAAAAACTTTTTAAACAAACCCTCGACCGTTGTTCCGATTATCACGCGAATTGCTTTTACTATTTGGGTATCATTAATTATACCCTTGGAAATAAAAAAGAAGCCGTCAGCTACTTCAAAAAATTTAAAAACTTTCAGCCCACTGATATCAATAAATTATCTCCAGATCGCGAAAAACGTCTTAATGATGTCGCTGAAGTGATTACAAAATTTGAAGAGAACCAATCTTTTCTGGAAGACCCCGTACCTTTTGACCCAAGCATAGTAAAAAACGTAAGCACCCAGCGGGATGAATACTTCCCAATGATATCTCCGGATAATGAAATTATGTTTTATACAAGACGCGTAGATCGATCTGCTAAAGGTGATATTGTATCGACGATTCGAGAAGAGTTTACCTGGTCGAAAAGAGAAAATATGCAGAGCCTATTTGACAGCGGAACCCCCCTCCAACCTCCGTTTAATAATGGTACATTCGATAGCTATGGCGCAGCGACTATGTCTGTTGATAACAAGGAAATGATCATATGTGCTTGTAAAGATGAGAAAATTCGTGGACAAACGTATCGCAATTGCGACTTGTATGTAACCTATTATGAGCGCACAGGAGAAGGTGGGAATGACTACCAGTGGACCAGGCTCGAAAACTTAGGGGAAGGTATTAATACCAATGACGGTTGGGAAGGTCAACCTACGCTGTCTTCCGATGGAAACACCCTTTACTTTACAGCGAATCGTCCAGATACGCGCGATAATGATATCTTTTTATCAGAGCGCTTGTTGGACGGAACCTGGGGACCAGGAAAACCTTTCGCCTTAATTAATACAGCTGGAAAAGATAAAAGTCCTTTCTTTCACCAGGATAGCGAAACATTTTACTTTGTATCTACTGTTTCCGAACAACGAAAAGGATTAGGAGGTACAGATATTTTTTACATGCGAAAACAAGATGACGGTTCCTGGTCGAAACCTAAAAACATTGGATATCCAATTAATACGAAAGAAGATGAGCTCGGTCTATTTGTTTCGACTAATGGTAAAGAGGCATTTTTCTCCTCCCGACAAAAAGGGGTTTGGAATATCTACTCCTTTGAATTATATAAAGAGGCACGGCCAAAATCAGTCGTTATCGTAAAAGGAAACCTCGAGGATGAACAAGGAAACCCTGCCAAGGATACAGAATTGGAAATTTCTTATGAGAATTCAGATGAAATCGAGAAAGTCAGAGTCAATGGAGATGATGGGAAGTACGCAGCAGTAATAAAAACAGACGAAAAACAAGATGTCATGGTCAATGTCAAGAAAGAGGGCCATGCTTTCGACTCACAAATCATTAGCGCCGAGGAATTAGCTGGAGGTAAAACGATTCGCAACAAGAATATGGATGTTGAAAAAATAGAAGTCGACAAACCATATACCATCAACGACATTCTCTATGAAACGGCATCAGCTGCACTTTCCAAACGTTCTAAATTTATACTTAAACAATTCGCGCGTTTTCTAAAAGAAAATGAATCTATTACTATTCTTATTCAGGGACATACGGATAACGAGGGTCGAGCTCAAACCAATCTTGACCTTTCTGAACGAAGAGCACAAGGAGTTAAAAGCTACTTGATTGAGTTGGGCGTTCAAAAAAATAGACTCAGTGCCAAAGGATACGGTCAGAAACAGCCCAAAGTGCCCAACACTTCTGCCGCGAATAAGGCTAAGAACAGAAGAACAGACTTTGTTATTCTCAAGAAATAAGCTATTCGCAAGAAAGCTCAATTAATAATTACGATTCACACCGTCTATCATCGTTAAAAATAAAATCATTCTATTAACCCTGTGCGCCAAGTTGCTGAAAGTCTTTACCCGTAGGTCCCTGATGAACATCTAGGTCAAAAGTGTGGACCACTGATAACAAATGGTCGAAAATATCAGCTATCACCATCTCGTATTCACCCCAAACCTGAGTTTTAGAAAAGCAATAGATTTCAATTGGCAGTCCTTCATTCGTAGGAGCTAATTGACGCACCATCAATGTCATCTCTTGATTGATAGCTGGGTTGTTTTTTAAATAATACTCAATATATTTTCTAAAAAGTCCGACGTTCGTTTGGCGTCGCGCATGTATCTGCTCCTCACCAATAAGACCGTGTTTCTCGTTGTAGGATTTAATTTCATTTTGCTGGTTTTCAACAAACGACCCTAGTATTTTTACTTTACTTAATTTTTGAATTAACGGGTCATCCGCAAAGCGAATTCGGTCCACTTTAATATTGAGCGAACGCTTGATACGCCGACCATCGGAATCCTTCATTCCTCGCCAGTTTTTAAAACTATCGGCAATGAAACTATAGGTTGGAATCGTCGTAATCGTCATGTCAAAATTTTGCACTTTCACGGTCGTTAAATTAATCTCCACAACATCTCCATCTGCTCCATAATGCTCCATCGTTACCCAGTCGCCAATACGCAACATATCATTGGCAGAAATTTGAATACTTCCCACAAATCCCAAAATTGTATCCTTAAAAACTAAGAGAAGAATTGCAGTCATAGCACCTAGCGAGGTGAGGAAAAATGTCGGACTTTGATTGGTTAAAACCGATAATAAAATGATAGCAAATACAATAGAAATAATCAATTTAGCCGTTTGCGTGTAAGCCCCTATTGGTTTTCCTTCAAAAAAAGGTTTCTCCTGCAGCACATCCTTAGTCGCATTCAAAAATCTTCGAACACCCACAAGTACAGCGAAAATAATTAGGAAATCATTTATGCGATGACTAAATTCGTGTGCCTGTGGATAAGCGAAAAAGACAATGGAGAAAAAATAATCCATGAACAGTAAAGGTAAGATATGCGCCACTGCATTGAAAAACTTCCTTTCTACGAGGACATCATCCAATTTTGTTTTACTTTTCTTTGCTAATCGTTTAATTAATGTGAGCAAAACCTCACGGGTCAACCACCAAATAATGACTGAAAGTATTGCCATTCCCACTAGCAAACCGATCATCCAAAAAAACGCGTGAGACTGGAAAGCTTCGTTGGCCAATAGCTCCTCCATCGTGTGGTCCTTTGTGAGGTAGAAACTTTTAATCCAATTAAAAACGAGTATCTTCATGGTTTTGTTATTTTTAGCAAAAGTAATAAAAGTATGCATCCCAAGGTACAATTTCATCTATTAGGCTGGGTCACGCTACTGCTGTTCCCTACTATAGGAAGTTGGTTGTTATGGTATTTTGAGGGCTTTAATTTTAAACAAATACTGCAATTATCTGAACTTTTTAAGCCCATTAACCTTATTGGTTTAGAGTTCGGTATTTTTTACGGAATAATCATACTAGCTGTATCACAACTATCTATTTTCGAGGATCTCTCTGTTCATCAAGAGCGAATGCTGCGAGCACTTCGCCTCAATTGGGGTGACGTTATCTTCATGTCATTTTGTGCGGCTTTCGGCGAAGAGATTTTGTTTAGGGCAGGAATACAGCATTGGCTAGGGCCCTGGTTGACTGCTTTTCTCTTTATTGCTGTCCATGGTTATTTTAGCTTTACCTCTATGAAGAAAAATATACTGGGTATCGTCATCTTTCCTTTTATTCTGATCATCAGTTTTGCTTATGAAACGATTGGTCTCTGGTTTTGTATAGCTGCTCACTTTTCTTATGACATTCTAATGTTCCAAGGAGTTATATTCAAAAAAAAGAAACCTATTGCTAATCGTAAACGATCTTAAAATTGTGTAAACTCCTTACAAATAAACAGCGTGGTATCTGAATGCTCTGATCCACTTGTAATAGATCAAATCGACGCAGATTACAGAGTTCATCGGGCAAGTCCAAAACAAATCCTGCATTACTCAGATACAATTCGTGCAAGTTCGTTAAATTACCTATCGCTGAAGGTATGGCAGTAAGGTTATTATACCGCAAGTCCAGAATTTCAATGCTTCCTGAATCAAAAATCGCCGGTTGAATCGTATCGAGCTCATTAAACCGAGCAGATAATGTTTTGAGTTCTGGAATTTGTCCAACTGTAGCAGGGAGTTGTTGAAGGTTATTGTAATCTAACTTAAGGTGTTCGAGTTGCTTCAAATCCCCTATGCTTTTAGGTAAAGAATCGAGATTATTATAATGAACAAACAGCACCTCAAGATTGGTTAGAGCACCAATTTCTGGAGGTAACGTAGTTAGTTCATTGCGTCCGACATATAATTTCTTCAAAGAAGTCAATTCCCCAATTCGAGGTGATATTTGCGTCAACCCAGTTTGAAACAATCGCAATTCTTCGAGATTTTCTAATTCAAAAACAGATGCTGGAATAGAATCGAGCGACTGGCGATTTAAATTAAGTGATTTGGTCTCATTGGTCGCCTTGCCAACATCTCGTAAAGCGAACCATGCACAACTGCCAAAAAGGAACCAACTACTCAATAAAATCAAAAACTTGTTAATTTGTAGTTGTCCTAGATTCAATAGCTTATCTTTAGAATAAATAAAAGCTAAAGATATGAAAAAAGTAACAATTTTATTAGCAGTTGGAGGCCTTCTCATGTGTCCCAACATTTTCGCTCAACAGGAAAACGAAGTTTCAAAAACCAAAGTAGAAGCACATCACGAGAAAAGTGATAAGGAAATGGAAAAGGAACTAAATTTGACTGCCGAGCAGAAAGAAGAAATGAAAAAAATCAAGAAAAAATATGCCGATAAAGAGCAATCATTGCAGCAAGAATTGAAAGCGTTGCGACAAGCCAAACGTGAAGAAATGAAAGCGGTACTTACTCCGGAACAACAAGAAAAAGCAAAAACTGTGCACAAAAAACGTATGAAGCGCCACAGCACGAAAAAGCAATTGCGCCGACACAAGGGGCCGCAGCAACGAATCGAGCCAAAAAATGACTAGATGTGAAGAATGCGGAGTGATCAAGCTCCGCTTTTTTCTTTTAAAAGATCAGAAAATGCCGCTTTAAACTTTTCTACTTTAGGCCGTACGACAGCTCTGCAATAGGGCTGATCTGGATTATTTAGATAGTAATCTCTGTGGTTCGATTCTGCCTCATAAAAGTTATTGATTGGCGTGATCTCCGTAACAATGGGTTTATCGAAAGCTTCTGACTCTTCGAGTTTCGTCTTGAATCTCTCAGCAGCTAACTTTTGATCCTCATCGTGATAAAAAACGGCGGAACGATATTGTTCTCCAACATCATTTCCTTGACGATTTAATGTAGTGGGATCGTGGACAGACCAAAAAACTTTTAACAGTTCTTCATAACTTACAACCGCTGGATCGTAAACTATACGCGCTACCTCAGCGTGTCCCGTTGTCCCCATACACACTTCTTTATAAGCAGGATTTTTGACATGTCCTCCAGCGTAACCTGGGTAAGCGTCATGCACACCTTTGATTTCTGAAAATACAGCTTCAATACACCAAAAACAGCCAGCTCCAAATGTTGCTTCCTTCATAATTAAGGTTTACTTCGTAACAAAATTATGGCCCTAAAGTTCTTGCCGGCCCTCTTTTTTTACTTTTTTCGTAGCTCCTCTATAAACAATTAGAGCAACGGCAATAATTCCCACTAATACAATCCAGAGCCAATAGTCCCAAATAGTGGCAGATTTTTCTACACGCTGCTGAAGCTCATGCTCTCTTAATTCGCTCAGGTAATTCTGTTGTTTCAACTCTTGTTGAAAGCTAAGACGCAGCGCTGCCAATTCGCCAGAAACTTTTTCCTGACGCAAAGCTTGATCCGTCGCAACATATTTTTTGAGGTATTCTGCTTGTTTGCGATAATTCGCTAGAGAATCATACAAAATACTCATTTGCCAAAGTACGTCACGTTGACCTTCTAAGTTCTCATTTTCTTTGGCTATAGCAATAGACTTTTTGTATGCAACCATAGCACTATCTAACTCGTTAATACCAAAGAAAAAATCACCCAAATTATAGTATGACTCAGCAATGTAAAACTGATCTCCACTTTTTTTCCGGTAGGATAGTGATAATTCAAAATAGTCTTGCGCTTTAGAAAAGTCCCCTTGAAAATAAGCCGCAATGGCCAGATTGGTGTATCCGTTACCAATGAGCTTTGGTTGCCCCGTGCTCAAGTTGAATTCCATACTTTTTTGAAGAAATTCAATAGCTTTTTGAGGCTCCTCTTTATTTAAATATAATTGTCCCAAGACTCCATAAGCCGTTCCCAAGTTACGCAAATTGGATACAGACTTATTATAATCGATATAATCATTCAACAACTGCTGAGCTTCATCGTACTTTTCCTGAGCAATATAAATACGTGCCAAGTTAGCTGATGATAATGATCGAAAATCATTCTTTCCCGATCGTTTACCATATTTATGAGATTTAAGGTAATATTCCTCAGCCTTCACTCGCTCACTCTGTAAATAAGCGTTATTTCCTAATGCGTTATATACCTCGGCAAGCATTGTATCATTTTTAGTATACGTAAAGAACTTTTTAGCTGTAATAAGTTTTGCAAAACCTTCTTTGTACAGTCCTTCATCGTTCAATACGTGCCCAAAAATATAATTCGAAAAAGCAAGTGCTTCCTCTCTATTATTCTTTGTTCCAGCAGCGTGTAAATCTTGAATAAAATAATAGAGTGTATCTTCATCCACCGTGTTCAGTTCATTGTGCATCAAAAATAACCGCTCTATTTTCTGGTCAATAGATCCTGAATGATAGTGTTCAATGTGCTCTTCAACCTCTTGACTTGATGCATCATGACTCCACCCTACTAAGATGCATAATAGAAAAAGATATTTAAGCCCTCCCATAAGTATTGATTTAATTCGTGGTGAAATGAAAGTATTCATAATGTTTTCATGACTAATCAAAGATATTAAATATTTATCACAACGTTGAGAATAGCTCCTAATTTTAACAACCCTCCTGGATTTCAACCCCAGTATTTTTATTCAACCCCAGTGTTTTCAAAGAAATGCTGTCCTGTTCTTCATGCTCTTGAGCAAAAAAGTTGAATGATCTATACATCCCCAGTCCATTCAAATCTGCTTATCTTCTGGTCATTTTTGAAATGAATAAAAATGAATTTTATCATCATTCATGATCACTGCTCAATTTCCTTTGAATTAAACATTTGAATAATTATTTTTGTTAGGATTACGAATTCAAAAAAGACAAATAGATTTATGGCAAACGCACATTTTAAAGTACCAGAAACGGTTAACGAACCCGTAAATGATTACAAACCAGGTTCACCCGAAATTCAATCACTATTGGGCAAGTATAAAGCAATGTATAATCAGGAACCTATTGATGTTCCAATGTACATTGGTGGCGAAGAAGTTAGAACACAGGATAAGAAGCCGCTCAATCCACCACACGATCATAAAAAACTGTTAGGTCACTTTAATTATGGTGATCGTTCACATGTTGAAAAAGCGATTGATTCAGCACTTCATGCTAAAAAAGCGTGGTCAAAAATGAACTGGGAGGATCGCGCCAGTGTGTTTTTGAAGGCAGCTGATCTCGTCGCAGGACCTTACAGAGATAAACTGAATGCAGCAACCATGCTGGGACAATCGAAAAATGTTTTTCAAGCAGAAATTGATTCAGCATGTGAATTGGCTGATTTCTTCCGGTTTAATGTAAAGTACTTATCTGATTTATACGCAGAACAACCTGACTCCCCAAGAGGAGTTTGGAACCGACTAGAGTGGCGTCCACTCGAAGGATTTGTTTTTGCTATTACACCATTTAATTTCACGGCTATTGCCGGTAACTTGCCATCGGCTCCTGCAATATGTGGGAATGTAGCAGTTTGGAAGCCTGCTGAAACGCAAGTTTACGCTGCTAGTGTCATTATGGAAGTGTTTAAGGAAGCTGGTTTACCTGACGGTGTCATTAATATGATCACAGTGGACGGTCCAGAAGCTGGAGACGTCATCTTCAAACACAAGGATTTTGCAGGGCTTCACTTTACAGGTTCAACCGCTGTATTCAAAAACCTTTGGAAAGAAATAGCGAGTAACATTGACAATTACAGAGCTTATCCTCGTATTGTTGGAGAAACAGGAGGTAAGGATTTTATCATGGTACACAAATCGGCAAAACCAGTAGAAGTAGGTACTGCGATTTCGCGAGGTGCATTTGAATTCCAAGGTCAGAAATGTTCTGCTGCTTCAAGGGCTTACATACCAAAAGAACTTTGGCCATCGGTAAAACAAACCGTTGTTGACCAGGTGGGTTCTTTCAAAATAGGCACTCCAGAAGATACATCTAATTTCATTAATGCTGTTATTGATGAGAAAGCTTTTGATAAAATCGCTGGCTACATCGACTATTGCATCGATTCTAAAGATGCGGAGATTGTCATTGGAGGAAAATATGATAAATCGGAAGGTTATTTCATCCACCCGACAGTGGTCGTTACATCAGATCCTAAATTCAAAACAATGGAAGAAGAAATCTTTGGTCCAGTCATTACAATTTACCTTTATGATGGTGAGAAGTATGAAGAGACGATGGATTTACTCGATGAGACTTCTCCCTATGCATTGACAGGCTCCATAATTGCTCAAGATCGTTATGCAATTAATGCAGCCATTGATCGACTTGATCAAAGTGCAGGTAACTTCTATATCAATGATAAACCAACAGGTGCAGTTGTAGGACAACAACCATTCGGTGGTGCACGTGGTTCGGGAACGAATGATAAAGCAGGTGCCAAACTCAACATGATGCGTTGGGTATCAGCGAGAACAATTAAAGAAACTTTTGTTCCAGCAATTGATTATCGCTACCCCTTCATGGGCGAATAAGCTAACATAACACAATAATCTGAAGAGTCGTTTCATTAGAAGCGACTCTTTTTTTTCAGATAACATTGCTGAATGTTCACTATCTCACCATTCGTCTTCTACTTTGATTGTATTTAAATCTCTTGCGAGATCTTTATTAACACTACCCTTTGAATAAAGAAACGATAAAAAATGAGTCTTACGCTACTTCTTTATTACTTTTGAAATGTGATTAAACGGCTTAAATATCTTAAAAATAAATATGTACTAACACTGATCGTGTTTGTCATCTATATTCTCTTCTTAGATGATGTCGATGTTTTTACGATCGTTCGTCAAGAAGTAAAGCTCAACAAGTTAAAAAACGAGAAGCGTGAGTTAGTTGATAAGTATGAGAACACAAGTCAAACGTTGGAGCAACTAGATAATATTGAATCTCTTGAACGATACGCCCGAGAGAAAAAAATGTTTAAACGCGATGATGAAGATATCTTCGTGATCGTTGAAGAAAATTGATCCCTTTATTACTACAATTCATACCATTCAATCGCTTTAAGCAGGCTTAGGAAGGAATTCAAAGTCAATTACCCCCTATCATAATAGCGCAAAATAATTCACATATTTCACCAAAAACAAACACTGTAACTACCTGAAAACATGACAAAAGTCAGTTTATTTATGTAACATTTGTCATTCTGATTTCAACGTCAATTCAAGTTCTTTGTACCAGTAAAAAGAATTGAATTATAAATTATAAAAACACAATGTCATGAAAGTAGAACAAATTTACACTGGATGTATCGCTCACGCAGCCTATTATTTAGAAAATAATGGCGAAGCTGCTATCTTTGACCCGCTAAGAGAAGTAGAGCCCTATATTGAAAAAGCTAAAAAGGACAACGCCAAAATCAAATATGTTTTCGAAACACATTTTCATGCAGACTTTGTTTCCGGACACTTGGATCTTGCAAAAAAAACAGGGGCTGAAATTGTGTATGGGCCTACAGCTCAACCTCAGTTTGAGGCAATAATTGCTGAAGATAGCCAGCAATTCCAAGTAGGAGACTATACGGTAAAAGCGATTCACACGCCTGGTCATACGATGGAGTCAACGACGTACCTGTTAATCGATGAAAAAGGAAAAGAACACGGAATCATCACTGGAGATACTTTATTCATCGGTGATGTGGGAAGACCAGATCTCGCACAACACGTCATTGAAGATTTGACGGAAGAAAAGTTAGCAGGGCACTTATTCGATTCATTGAGAAACAAGATTATGCCATTAAGTGACGAGCTCATCGTTTATCCAAACCATGGTGCAGGGAGCGCTTGTGGTAAGATGATGTCAACAGAAACAACTGATACGCTAGGCAATCAAAAAGAGACCAATTATGCCTTGCGGGAGGACATGACAAAAGATGAATTCGTAAAAGAATTGCTGACAGGTCTTAAAAATCCTCCTGGATATTTTCCTAAAAATGTACTCATGAACATTCAGGGATACGAAAGCTTAGATGATGTTAAAGAACGTGCGGAACAACCGCTTAGCGTCGAGGCTTTTGAATTAGTCGCCAATGAAAAACGACCACTGATCCTGGATACGCGAGCAGCAGATCGTTTTCACAAAGGGTTTGTTCCCAATAGTATTAACATTGGATTAGACAGTAATTTTGCCATGTGGGTTGGTGAATTAATTCCTGATATCAAACAAGAGATTCTCTTAGTTACGGAACCCGGTAAAGAAGAAGAAAGTATTATTCGGCTTTCAAGAGTTGGATACGACCATGCTATAGGTTACTTGAAAGGTGGCTTTGAAAACTGGAAAAAAGCAGGAAAAGAAGTTGATTCAACACGCAGAATAAACGTTGATGAACTTCAAGAAAAAATAAAACAAGGTGTAAAAGTCTTTGATGTCCGTAAAGAGAGTGAATTCAAATCGCAACATGTTGAGGGAGCAATCAATACGCCACTAGGTTCTATTAATGATCATCTCGCATCATTCCCAAAGGATAAACCTTTTGTGATTCATTGTGCTGGAGGATACAGAAGTATGATTGCCTCTTCTATTCTGAAATCGAGAGGTTGGGACAACTTTGAAGACATAATCGGAGGATTTGACGCGATCAAAGAAACAAATGTTCCTGTAACGGAATACGTTTGTCCAACTACATTGTTGTAGAAATTCAAGCTGTGATAATTTAATAAAAAAAGAAAGGGACGTATTGCGATACGTCCCTTTCTTATTGGTTTCAATCGAAGTTGAATGCTATTTTTTAAACGCTGTTAGCGTCTTCTCGATGATCGCCACACAATCCATTAACTGCTCTTCAGTCATTACTAAAGGAGGAGCAAAACGGATGATGTTTCCGTGTGTAGGTTTCGCAATTAATCCATTCTCTTTTAGTGCCATGCATAAATCCCAAGCTGTTGAAGATTCTGGAGAATCATTAATGAGAACAGCATTGAGCATCCCTTTACCTCGTACTTTTGTTACAAGATCGGTTTTATCAATAATGCGATTCATCTCATCCCGGAAAATACGACCCAAGTTACGAGCTCTTTGTGCTAAATGTTCATCTCGTATTACTTCCAGGGCAGCGACAGCAACTTTAGCCCCTAAAGGATTACCTCCAAAGGTAGAACCGTGCTGACCTGGCTTAATGACATTCATAATTTCATCATCTGCCAATACAGCAGAAACGGGATACACACCGCCAGAAATAGCTTTACCAAGAACTACGATGTCTGGACGCACATAGGTATCTTCTTGCTGTTCACAATGACCCTCACAAGAACAATTACCACAAACAGCCAACAAGCTGCCCGTTCTAGCGATACCTGTCTGAACCTCATCAGCAATAAAGGTAACATCGTGCTTATCACACAATCTTCTGGCTTCCGCCATATAGTTATCAGCTGGTGTAAACACACCTGCTTCCCCTTGAATCGGCTCCACGAGAAATCCTGCTACATTCTCTTCCTGAAGTGCCTGGTATTCGGTACTCCCCTCGTCTCCCATGCTTTCCATTTCCCTGAGCTGCTCTTCATTCTCCTTGAACGCCTTCAGTTCCGGCACGCCGGTAACCATTGCCAGTGCCTGCTGAGGATTAGATGACCGGACATCTACGTATACACTGGCCGCAACTTCCCGCGGAAGCACCACTTCATCTTCAGCAGGATTGAACACATCGATCAGATGGGCACAGACCAAACCTCCAAAACCAAACCCCATGATCGCGAGGCCGGTGGCCAGCCCCCTCCGATCGGGGAACCACTTCACAAGCGTGGAGACCGGAGCGATATAGCCAAGCCCAAGCCCAACGCCACTCACCACACCAAAAAAGAAGAAAAACAGCCAGATACTCTCAAGGTATGTTGCAAGTGCCGAGCCAAACAGCCCTAAAGTAAAAAATCCAGCAGATAGAAGTCCTGCCTTTGACGGCCCATATTTTTCAACGACCCGGCCCAGGATTGCCGCTGAGAGGCCGAGTACAAAAATGGCAATACTAAATGCCAGTGATGTGCTGGTCACAGACCAGCCAAATGTGTTTTCGAGCGGCATCTTCCAGGCGCTGTAAGCATAAAT
>CAJXMN010000071.1 GCA_913056215.1 uncultured Flavobacteriales bacterium
GGGAGTCGAACCCTCACGCCCTAACGGACACATGGCCCTCAACCATGCCTGTCTACCAATTCCAGCACCTGGGCGGCAGTGGAGGCGCAAAGATATAAAATTGATTGGAAATAAATCCCTTTGAACAAAAAAAAGCGAGACAATTTTGCAATTGCCTCGCTTAACACAGTGAGTGAATAAAAATTATTTATTTATGGCTTTAACAACAGCTTTGAAAGCATCTGGGTGATTCATCGCGAGGTCAGCAAGGACCTTACGATTCATTTCCATTCCACTTTTGTTGTATTTACCCATAAATTGAGAATAACTCATTCCGTTTTGACGTGCACCTGCGTTGATACGCATGATCCATAGTGAACGGAATTTTCTTTTCTTCTGCTTACGTCCTTCATAAGCGTATACAAGTCCTTTTTCGACAGCATTTTTAGCTACTGTCCAAACATTTTTTCTTCTTCCGTAATAACCTTTCGCAAGTTTTAATACTTTCTTGCGTTTAGCTCTGGAAGCTGCGTGATTTACTGATCTTGGCATAATTTTAATTGTTTTTTGGTATAAAGTGCTTCACTGTTTCAGAAGGCTTGGGTACTCAATACCGGGTTTAATACTAACCTCCTGTGCATTATTTAACGCACAGAATTTTTACTTCATACAAAGTTGAACTTTGATATTTGGCTCATCCGATTTGTCAACTAGACCTGAATGTGTCAAATTTCGCTTTTGTTTCTTTGTTTTTTTGGTGAGAATGTGGCTTTTAAAAGCGTGCTTTCTCTTGATTTTTCCACTACCAGTTACCTGAAATCTTTTCTTGGCACTGGATTTTGTTTTCATTTTTGGCATGTTTTCTCTATTTTATGGTTCACTGTGTAATTCTTATTTTTTTTCTTTCTTCGGATTGATCATAATCGTCATCCGTTTTCCTTCCAACTTCGGCATCATTTCTAATGTTCCATAGTCAGCAAGTTCTTGAGCAAATCGCAATAAAAGAACCTCCCCACGGTCCTTAAAAACAATCGTTCGTCCGCGGAAGAATACAAAAGCCTTAACTTTCGATCCGTCTGACAAGAACTTTTTAGCATGTTCTAATTTAAAATTAAAATCATGCTCTTCGGTGTTCGGACCAAATCGCACCTCTTTTACAGTTACTTTCGATTGTTTGGCTTTGAGCTCCTTTTGTTTCTTTTTCTGATTATATAAATATTTTTTATAATCTAGTATTTTACAAACGGGTGGTTCTGCTTTTGGAGAGATTTCAACCAAGTCAAGACCTTCATCTTCTGCGATTTTTAACGCTTCTTTGGTGTCCATGACTTGCGGCTCACGTCCTTCACCTACAAGACGAATCTTGGGCACGCGAATCCGTTCATTAATTCTGTTTGGATCTTCTTTTCTTCTGGGTTTGAATTTCTTTTTTGGTCTTCTCATTTATTCATTTTAAAGGTGAAATACTCATTTATGTATTTAACTCTTTTGCTACACGTTTGTTTACCAGTTGCTTAAATTCGTCTATGTCCATAGCGCCGAGATCTCCTTCTCCTCGCTGGCGAACAGCAACTTGTTCATTTTCCATTTCTTTTTCGCCGACAACCAGCATGAATGGTATTTTATTCAATTCTGATTCTCGAATTTTTTTACCAATCTTCTCATTTCGATCATCAACGAATCCGCGAATATCGGAATTATTTAAGACTTGAGAAACTTTTTCTGCATAATCGTTGAATTTCTCGCTGATCGGTAAAATGGCGTATTGCTCTGAAGTTAACCATATTGGGAAGTCTCCGGCACAATGCTCCAATAATACGGCTACAAACCGTTCCATCGAACCAAAAGGTGCGCGGTGAATCATCACCGGTCGATGTTTTTGATTGTCTGCGCCTACGTATTCGAGTTCAAAACGTTCCGGTAAATTATAGTCAACTTGTATCGTACCTAACTGCCATTCCCGACCGAGAGCATCTTCAACCATGAAATCTAGTTTTGGTCCATAAAAAGCGGCCTCACCGTATTCCACTTTTGTGTTGAGTTCTTTCTCTGCTGCAGCTTCCTGAATCGCCTGTTCTGCTTTATCCCAATTCTCATCTGAACCGATGTATTTTTCATGGTCTTCGCGGTCGCGGAGCGAAATCTGAGCTGTAAAATTTTCAAACTTTAATGTTTTGAAAATATACAAGACAATGTCAATTACGCTTTTGAATTCATCCTTTACTTGCTGCTGTGTACAAAAAATGTGAGCATCGTCTTGTGTGAATCCACGTACACGTGTAAGCCCATGGAGCTCACCGCTTTGCTCATAGCGATATACTGTTCCGAATTCAGCGTAACGGACAGGTAACTCACGGTATGAATGCGGTTTCGCTTTAAAAACTTCGCAATGATGCGGGCAGTTCATTGGTTTTAATAGAAATTCTTCATTTTCATCGGGTGTGTTGATGGGCTGGAAGGAGTCTTCACCGTATTTGGCGTAATGTCCAGAAGTGACGTATAATTCTTTATTTCCAATATGTGGAGTAATGACTTGATCATAACCAGCTTGTTTTTGTACGCGCTTCAGAAAGTCTTCCAGCCGTTGTCGTAGGGCAGCTCCTTTCGGTAACCATAATGGTAAACCTTGCCCGACTTTCTGCGAAAAGGTAAATAATTCTAGCTCTCTACCGAGTTTACGGTGATCGCGTTCGCGGGCCAGTTCTAATTTTTCGAGGTATTCATTGAGCTCGGATTTTTTTGGAAAAGTAATTCCATAAATCCGAGTCAATTGCTTGTTGTTTTCGTCACCACGCCAATAGGCACCTGCAATTGAAGTGAGTTTAATCGCTTTGATATAACCCGTATGAGGTATATGTGGACCGCGGCACAAGTCGGTAAAATCACCCTGTGTGTAAAAAGTGATGTCACCGTCCTCCAGTTCTTCGAGTAATTCTAACTTGTACGGGTCTTCCTTTTCCTTAAAGTATTCAACTGCTTCACCTTTAGGGATTTCTTTCCGAATATATTCATTTTTTTCTTTGGCGAGGTCTTTCATTTTCTGTTCCACCTTTTCCAAATCTTTTTCAGTAATGGTGTAATCCAGAAAATCAACATCGTAGTAAAAACCGTGTTTGATCGGAGGACCAATGGCCAATTTAATGCCAGGGTAATAAAATTCGAGTGCTTCAGCCATTAAATGCGCGGAGGAGTGCCACATAGTTGACTTTCCGCCCTGATCTTTCCAGGTCAGCAAACGCAAGGTGCTGTCTTCCTGGATCGGACGCGTACTGTCGATGACTTCACCATTCACTTCTGCAGCCAATACATTGCGAGCCAAACCTTCACTAATACTTTTAGCTACATCGAGTGCAGTTGTTCCTTTCTCTACTTGTTTTACAGTTCCGTCTGGTAATGTGATATTCACCTCCATCATACTTTCCCTAATTTTTAGCAAAAATACGAGAATCATTTGAATACCGGAAAGCACTGAGAAAAAATGCCTGATAGATATGAGGATTTTCCGCTTGAAATTCGCTTTGAGTTGAATTGAGCTTCCATCAAATAGTGAATAATTGAATCATTATATTTTCAGCGGTGTGTTTTAAAATAGACTGGAAATCATCAATTTTATTTTTTTATATTTAAGCAAATGATCTTCAAAAACCACATTTTTAAACTGCTGGTTGCTTTTGTAATCGGTGTTTTGGCTGCCTGGAATTATCCCGTTCATTGGGTGGTTGTTTTTACATTGTGGGCAACGAGTGTTGTGGTAACTTTATTGATTACCCATTATGGGCGAAAATTACTATTCTTCCGAAAGGGACTAGCGTTTTCATTATTGTTGACCTTTGTTTTTTCAGGTGCTTTATCGCTTCGATTTTCACATCCTGAATCACAGCGTCGACATTTTTCTAATGTGGTGTTGAAAGGTGATCAGTTCATAGGAACGGTTAAAGAATTTGAATGGGGTAGTGGTGATTTTCACAAGTTGATTTTATCTACTGACCATCTGATTCAAAGGGGAGATTCAAAGCAAATTACGGGTGATTTGCTATGTTACGTTGAGTGTAAAAATTATCTTTTACCTGGAGATCGTTTACTAGTGGATGCAGCTCCGCAACCCATTACGAATGATAATAACCCTGGAGGATTCGATGCGAAAGGGTATTGGGCGACGCAAGGAATTTATCAGTTAGCTTTTGCTGAATCCAGCGATTTTAAGCGACTGGAATCAGCTAATTTTTTTCAGTCGTTTTGGGAGCGATCACGCCTCGCTATTCAGTCTGTTCTGCAGGATCTGTTGTCCGATGAAGCTAGTAGCTTGGCCATTGCATTATCGCTGGGTGATAAATCAAAGTTGTCTCAAGAGAAACGTGCAGCTTTCGCTGATGCTGGAGCTATGCATGTTCTGGCTGTATCAGGGATGCACGTAGGTATTTTACTTGGATTCCTGCAATGGATATTTTTTAAAATAGAGCCATTGCGCCAACGAAATCGCTACATCTATGTGGCATTGATTTTTGTTTGGTGTTTTGCTTTTCTGACCGGACTCTCGGCATCCGTATTTCGTGCGACGATGATGTTTACGGTGCTTTCGGTGGGGCAACTGAGAGGATATTCCTTTTTTAACCTCAATGCACTGTTCATTTCGGCATTTTTATTATTAATAATTGATGCAAAAAACTTGTTTAGTATAGGGTTTCAGCTATCTTTTTTGGCTATGCTGGGCATCAGTTTCTTTTTTCAGCCTATACGCAACCTGATTGAATCGCAATGGAAGTTGGTCAACTATTTTTGGGATGCTACGGCACTGGGGGTAGCTGCTCAGATCGGCACGATTCCGATAAGTTTGTATTATTTTCATCAGTTTCCAAATTACTTTGTGTTGACAAATTTAGGGTTAATCGTTTTGACGGCTGCGGCTTTAATTGCGGTCATAGTGCTATTGGTATTCTCTTGGGTGCCTTTAGTAGCTGAAGGACTGGCTGCACTCACAACTTTGATCTTTGAAATATTAAACGGGGTGGTAAATGGAGTGAGTAACTTGCCAGGTGCAGTAAGTACCGGTTTTTCACCAACTATTACGTGGGTGATTCTGATGTATTTTTTTGTGATTGTCGTATATGTGGGCTGGTCAAAAATGCGAAGAAGTTATTTCCGTGCAGGCATAATAGCGTTATTTCTTGGGGGAATAATTATGATTTTTCAACGTGAAAAAAACAAGTCGGAGAAAGCACTTGTTTTTTTAAATACTTCTGTAGAAGCCCTCATTATTAAGGAACCCATGCAGGCCTATTTTCTTTATCACAAAACTGATGGGAGTATGGAAGAAAATATGAAGTTTGTAGGAGAGGGCTATTCCAAATTAAAGGGTGTACCCATTGATTATATAGCTATGCAGCGTGGTGAAAAATTCAAATACGAAGATGTGAGTGTCACTGTAGCTGACCAGCACTGGAATGTCAGTCATTATCGTAACGCGTATTTATTGACCGATAGTGGAACGGAAAAAAACACAAAGTATAAAGGGTTAACAGTTATATCTACGCGCGAAAAAAGAAAAAGCAGCCCCCATTTTGCAGATTATTATACGGTTGACGGAGCTATTACTTTTTGCGCTAATGGTAAAGGATGTTAGCGTCTTTGTTGTCGCCTATAGACCCAACAATACTGCTTTTTACCACTTGGTATCCATCGTTCAAAACGATTTTATGCTCCACGTAATTGTGGATACCCGAGTCTAATTTTATATTCGCCCAAAAGTGTATCGTATAGTTGGTAACTTTTGGTCTGAAGTTTTCATTCTTCGCCTCAGCCTCTTTACGCCGTTTTTTTAAATCTTCCATGGTTTGTGTAAATTCTTTCTCAGTACCCTTGTATTTGTCCATGGTGTACTCTTTACGGAGTTTACTCATCCTGCGCTCAATGCTTTTGACGCGCATGGAGGCAATTAGGTACTCATCGGTGTAATTCGCCCGAAACTTTTCAAATCGAGGTTCGTTGTAATCTTTGAATGTCGTGTCTGCCCATGCAATAATAGCAGATTCTACCTTTTTTTGATCCTTATTTTCAGATGAATTGGGAACAGACTGGGCAATTCCATGCATCATAAAAAAGGGAGTAACAATAAGTAATAATAGCTTAGTTTTCATAATCCTGTGTTATATAAGATTTGTGTTTTAAAAATGGTGAAAAACTAAATGTCGTCGCTTTGAGGCTTGCCCCCTCTGCTTTCCAAATAATTTTAAATTCATAACCTATGATCTGGTCATTGGCATTTTCCAACATCATTAATTCACCGAATTCTTCGATTGTAATTGATGCACCGGGATGCAGTGATTTTAGCTTTTCAATGGATGAAAATTTGGCAAGTGTCCTGAAGTCAACGGAGTTAATTTTTTGTGCAAGTTTCATCAGTGAAAAGGTGTGATTCATGAATGAATCGAGACCCTTTTTTTGTTGAGCTAATTCCCATTCCCGCTGCTTAAAAAGCTCCAAAAATTCATTTTCTGATTTTGAAATATAGAGATCGCGATTCGTGGTAAAATGATATCCATATAAATATTTTTGATGTAGTTCTTCGTACTTTTCGTGAATGATATAATCGTAGAGGTTAGATATGGACTGAATTTCATCACTATGGTTAAAAGTGAAATACGTATGCATAACGCGAATGGAATCAGTGTTTTTGACCCCGAAGATGTGTTCTAACTCATATTTTACCTGGTCGATATCATTTTGAGCCTGAGCACGATATCCAGGGATGATATCTTCAATGCCAGACTGGTGCAGTCCTCTCAAATCGTCGTTTTCAATGTAATCTTGCTTGATCGCATAAAGTGAATCGAGTTGTTGGAAAGAGGGAGGTTTATACACGGTGAGTTGTCCAAAAGCCAGTGAAATGTAGTGGTCCTCTCCATACTTTTCACGTAGCGTATCCTCTATCATTTTTTCGCGGGAAACGATTGATTTATCAATAGTTTCTATTGGCTCATGAGGTGTAATACAACTGAATAACAGCAGAATGAAAATACTTCCTAAGGTCCAACACTTCAAGGATGTTGTTGTGTTTAACTGTGAAAAGTAATTTTCAAGTGCCATGCTGTGAATATAGCAAAAATCTTTCCAAAAATAATTCCATTTGAACTTCACGTCATTTGTGAATGAATAGTAAGGTGGTAAAGTCAATGTTAGTCAGTTGATTCACCGATTTTAAAGTACCTCATTCCAAAAAAGAACTTGCTTTTAGCCTTTATTGACCAAAACTATGAGACTTATCACGCCGAATTAAAAAGAATGCTAATTTTTACTGATTAAACGTGTAGGGAGCAGCCGAGATTAGTTGTTCAGCATTACAGGCATCACGAGCATCAAGATGTCTTCATCCTCATTTTCGTTGACAGCAGGAACAATGAGACCGGCGCGATTGGGCTGACTCATCATAATTTTAATCTCTTCGGTACTGATATTGTTCAGCATTTCAAGTATAAAACGGGAATTAAAACCAATTTCCATGTCTTCCCCTTCATAACTACACGTTAACCTTTCGTTTGCTTCATTTGAAAAATCTAGATCCTCTGCCGATATTGAAAGTTCAGACCCAGTAATTTTTAATTGAACCTGGTGTGTTGTTTTGTTAGCAAAAATAGATACGCGCTTGATAGAGCTCAACAAAGATTCTCGGTCTACTGTGAGAACATTTGGATTTTCTTGTGGAATGACGGCCTCGTAGTTTGGATATTTACCATCAATGAGACGACAGGTTAGGGTTGTTTCATTAAAAGTGAATATCGCATTGGATTCATTGTATTCAATTTTCACATCCTCAGCTCCTTTTAGATTAGTTTTGAGCATATTTAATGCTTTCTTCGGTAATATAAAGGAAGAACTGCCAGATGCTTTAGAATCTGTTCGTGTGTAACGTACCAGCTTGTGAGCATCTGTAGCTACAAAGGTCATGCTCTCTGGAGAAAATTCACAAAATACACCGCTCATAACAGGGCGGAGATCGTCTGTACCTGTTGCAAAAAGAGTCTTGTTGATAGCCTCAGCAATAATCTCTCCAGCGATAGTCGTGTTTTCAGTTTCGTTCAAATCAGGTGCTTTAGGAAAATCAGCCCCATCGTATCCGACCATTTTCGATTTTCCGTTTGTATAACCAATTTCGATCCCGAAGTTATCTGCATCAATATTAAAGGTCAGTGGTTGGTCGGGAAGATTCTTAAGAATATCGAGTAAAAGTTTAGCCGGAATACAAATTTTACCAGCATCTTGAGCCTCAACATCAAATGTCGTGCGCATCGTTGTTTCCAAATCTGATGCAGAAACAGTAAGCGAGCCATCCGCAATTTCGAATAAAAAATTATCCAAAATGGGAAGCGTGTTACTCGTTGTAAGAACACCACTAATCGTTTGGAGGTGCTTCAATAAAGTTGAGCTCGAGACTACAAAATTCATTGCCATACTGATTAAAAATTACGAAGACAAATATAGCTTTTTACGGCTAATAATAAAGCAACTGCAAAAATTAGTTGTTAACAAAGACGGTCTTACCTTGAATCAGTGGTCCAATAGAATAGTATTGCATTCGAACCAGTTTGCCGTCTTCCTTGACGCCCCATAAATAATCTTTATCGTAGGCTAAAGAATCTTGATCTTCCTGCTCCGGATTAGATCTTCGGTAGAGGTCGAGCTCATAAGATTGCTGGACACCTTTAATATTCAACTCATAATCAGGGGGTTGATTTTTAATGCTATCTATTTGTCTCCTCGACAAGGTGTAATTGGGTTGGTTGTAATGAATGTCTTCAAAACCATTTAAATAAAACAATAGGTTGTCTTCGTTGATGTCTTCAATTTCACGACCTTGAGAGGAGACTTCGTAATGATCATTACTTCGACGAATAATATAGCTTTCCTGGGGATATACGCGATTAATTACTTCAATTTTTCTTAAATCTGTTCGTTCAAAGGAAAATAAATCAGTGCAAGCAAACCTTCTGGGATCTGCAAAAAATCGTGGATCTAATATACCGTAAAAACCTTTCATTCCCATAATGACAGGATGGTCACTTCTTCTTTCAGGTGTTTCTAACAACATGTGTGTTCCCATATGATCTTGTGTTGCGTGTCCTACATACCATGTCTTCACCCATTCTCCATTTTTAAATATTTTGACCGTTTTATGTTTAGCCATCATCATTTTACGCATGTTCTCACGAGCAGCCTTTGGAACGTATCCTTTAAGGGTGATTTTGACCATTGTTTCCAGCATCATTTTGACAATTTCTTGCTGAACACAGTTCCCTTTTTCGTCGGTCCAAATCCCTTTCTCATTTCGTTCCAGGGTCATGTTCATGTCCTTGTAGGAGTCGTATATTTCCAAACGATCAACCGCTGCCGTATCCTTTACTGAGAAAGCGATTAAGCTCGTGTCACTCGCTTTAGCATCTGTAGAGAGGTTGTTGGCGACAATGATCAAACCGACAATAATACCCAACCCTACTATGATAATGATCAACTTTTTCATGTGCTATGTTTTTTTGCAAATCTTTTTTTCCGGATGACAATTATAGTAATAGCCAATATACCAATGAATAGTATAGGAATGAGTATAGTGATGAATTTATAAAAATTACTGTATTTCTTTATTTTTAGTTTATCGGTGGGGTGCAAATCGATTGTACGGCTTCGAATTGAAAGCAAGGTGTTTTCCCCTAGCATGTAATCTACGCAATTTTCAAAAAATTCAAAGTTGCCGAAACGCGTGCCGGCGAAGAGCTCATCAATTTCTTTACCTCTCGGCATACGGGGTACGTATCGATAAGAATTTTCTTCAGGCACTGCGACCGAATCATAATAGGTGTTTTTAAAAAATGTCCCATTACCAATAACCATTAATTTACCGGGTTTTTGTGATTTTTCATAAAATCGAGCATCTGGATTATCGGCATACGCAGATATGATTCTATTTTTAAATGCTGACTCGAACTGCCCTTCCAAAATTCCACCGAGCATCAGCTTGTTGCGTTCATCTTCAGGGTTTTCCTGGAAAATAGGGTTCTCTCCAAAAGTACTTTCCATAGCAACAGACAAAAGGGGAACGTTGCCAAATGATTTGGAGTTGGAAGAACTCGTTAAGATTACGGAAGGACGAGTTTTGTTTTTGGTTTTAATAAATTGCAAACTCGATACATAAGGGAGTTTGACAGGATCTACCATGCTAGAAATTGGATGATTTGTTCCGCGAGCACGCACGTAGAAGTACCAGTTGACATAACCTTTAGGTATACCCGGCATGATAAAAGGGTCGTAGTTGGCATCGACAACGAGATCTTCATTCATTTTGATGCCATACTCAAATATCAAATCTGTAATTCCAGTTCGCCTTCTTGAACTATGCACTTTCCCTGTACGTCGGATGGTATCGTTGTTGATGTTTAATGGGTTGTGGAAGAGCATAACATTTCCACCGTTCATGAGGTATTGATCGATGACAAATCGATCCTTACCGCTGATTTTTTCTTTTGCGTCTGCAATGATTATACCGTCGTATTTATCCAACGCATTAATAGCTCCATTGAGCCTCACATCTTCAATAATGTAAGCATCTTCAATGGCTTTTCGCGCACCTTGTGTATACGGTATTCCAAGTTCGCCATGGCCGTGGATAAAAGCGAGCTTCTGTTTCTTTCTGCGCGTCGCTTCTGCTAGAGCGCGCATAAACTTGTATTCGAGGTTGTTAATTGCTTTTTGTACGGTATTTTCCAATTGGAGATCCAGTTTGTATTGCCCGCCTTCCATAAATCGGATGTGATCAACGGTCTGTCCTCGATATTCCACGACAGCGCCTGGAAAAAACTCTATAATGTTGGATGCACCTTTCTTTCGAAAAGTAATATCTGCAGGACGTATCCCTCTTCCTTTATTGTAAAGTTGCTCTTTTAATGCCTCCTGATCTTCAGGGGAGCCGTCATTCGGATTGATAAACTCATATTCGATCCGATCTCCAGCATAATACTTGAATTCATCGAGTTTTTCGCGAACTGATGTTTGAAGGCGTTTTATTTCAGCTGGAAATTCTCCTTCCAGATAGATCTTAAACAGGATCTTATCTGTTAACAAGCTGTCGCTTTCTAGAAAGTTAATTGTCGAAGATGTCAGTGAATATCGTTGGTCGCGTGTAAGATCTGCGCGGAAATCGACGAAAGAAACGATGATGTTCACTAATATGAGAATGGCTAACGCAATACCAGTGAGTATGACATAATATAATTTATTTGATATTTTTTTCGCTGTTCTTTTACTCATAGCTTTATTTTCTTAGTGCGGTAAGTACATTGTGAGAAGCAAAGAGGAAGAATGTGATAACACTCAGGAAGTAAATAATATCGCTTAGAACAATAACGCCTTTTTTGATGGATTCATAATGATAATCAATACTCGCGTATCGAATGATGCGGTCAAAACCTGCAAAAGTCGCATAAGATCCTAAAAGGGAAAGTCCCGAATAAAGGAACCAACAGAAAAACATAGCAACAATAAAAGCAACGATTTGGTTGTCCGTGATCGTGCTGGAAAAAACCCCGATTGCAACAAATGATGCACCTAATAGAATCAGTCCTATATACGAAGTGATTGCAGCGCCATCGTCCAGAACACCTACAGGATCCCCCAAATAATGCATAACGACGTAAAAAGTAAGAGTGGGAAGTAATGCAATAATAAAAAGTGTAACACCTGCCAGGTATTTAGAGAACAATATTTTGATATCAGAAATAGGGCGCGTATATAAAAGCTCAATGGTTCCTGACTTGCGCTCATCGGCAAAAGAACGCATTGTAATAGCGGGTATTAAAATGAGCAGGATAATAGGAGTGAGGTTAAAAAAGGGTATCAAATCCGCTACACCTCCTTCCAATAAATTGTAACCATCTGATATGATCCATAAAAAAAGCCAGCATGTAACGATAAATATGGTCATGAAGATATAACCGATAATAGAACTTAAAAAGCTTCTTATCTCTTTTAAATAAAGTGCACGCATGAATTCTATTTTGAATCAAAATTAATGGTTCTTTTTGATCATTTCAGTGGTTGGTGTTAAAGTTTATCAAAATCGAAATGTTTATGCTTTTGACTGGGACTGTTTTTTTTCAAAACCATTAAAAATGGTGTCGGTAGACCAAGCTTTTGCCTTTTGGGCAAACCAGGGTTTTACATGAGGCCAAATGCCGCGGAAGAGTTCTGATCGCCTGTAATTTTCCAGATCCGACTCACTATCCCATTCACTGTAAGTAAAGAAGATAGTGGGGTTGTTCTCGTCTTGAAGTAGTTGCATACCACGACATCCAGGGAAAGCATTGATTTGGTCTTTAACTTTTTCGAAATGATTGAGAAAAGCCTCCGTATATGTCGGTTGAAATGTTAATTGAACGATTCTGATCATTTTATTAGTGAATTGTAAATTAAAAAAGTGATTCGAGTGTCTCTCGCGATCCACGCGGTGTAAATTCGATGCGTATAATGTCTTTTAACCGCAGTCCAAACAGGGCATTAGCTCCACCGCCGTTTTCTGGTGTTCCTTTGTTAATCGCGATTTCTAAAAGTCCGTTATCATTGAAAATAGCAACTTTTTCTCCTTCAGAAACATCGTTGTACCCTATGCTGATTTTGTCGATGTAGTATTCTTTTTGACGAAAATAAATGACAAAAGGTACTTTGCGACCCAGACGGTAAAAGTCTTCTTTTTTGATATTAGTGATGATATTACCGTAATGATCGATGTGGATAATGGCGCCTTTCAAAGTATGCCCCTCCAGAACGGGTGAAAGCGGAATTGCTCGCTTTATTGCTGCTGCCTCAGAGCAAAAGGTAGAAAGTTTATCTCCCCTAGCAATTTTACAGGCTGCAGGAATCAAAATATTCTTTGTTGGGAAATTCATCAACTCTGGTTGCGACAGAACATCCTCCATTTCCCAAATACCCTGCGGTTCTTCGTTGTTAAGTAGTAGGCTGAAGAAACCATTGTTTACTCCAACAACATATTGATCGAGATATTGCACGATCATGGGTAACTCACTTTCTGATGATTGACTGAAATTAACGTGAGGTTCAGCATCAACTCCAATGACATGAATAGTGCCTTTCGGAAAGTCCTGCATACAGTTTTTGAGAAAATAAGCAGCTTGTGATTTGTCAAAAGGTCTAACCTCATGAGATATGTCAACGATTTGAGCTTCAGAGTGAAGAGAAAATATAGCACCTTTCAGTGCAGCGACGTAGTGATCGCGCATTCCCATATCCGTTGTCAATGTAATCAAGCTCATCGTTAGTTTTCCTCAAAATTCATTTTAACGTGAATCCAAATTTAGCCAATATTTTAAGAAATAGATGAAATATTCGTTGATTGAAAATGATGTTTTTCACAAGGACTGCATTGCGGATAGTATTAAGCGTTCCACTTTATGAAGAGGTGACATTAACGTGTTGAAGTTGAATGTTCGATTATGTACTGGCTCGTGGAAAGATTAGCTACTCAAATGGTCGCAGTTTACCCTCGGTTTAAATTTTAACGATGAAGCATAATAAATAGGCTGAATCAGCTTAAAAATCGTTTTGTATTCACACGACATCAGGGTAGGTCAATTCAAAAAATAAATCACAGTGGTTATTGGTTGTTTCAAATGATAAAAAATACATTATTTTTGTATTTAAAATATAAAAAAACAGACTATTGCAGGAACGTAGAATTGAGATCAAAGACGTTAACCCCATTGAGTTATTTGGAGTGAACAATACTAAACTAAAGCTTATCAAGCGCTATTTTTCCGACCTCAAATTAGTTGCTCGTGGCACTACACTCACAGTACAGGGAGATGAGGAAATGATCCAAATGTTCGAATCAAAACTAGATCAACTCGTAAAACATATTGAAAAGTACGGGGGATTGACTGAAAATAATATCGATAACGTCATGGTTGAGGATCCGATCGAAATGTTGTCGGGAGATGGATCCGAGGTTCTTGTACATGGCAATGGTGGTGCTAAAATAAAGGCACGGACGTTCAATCAACGGAAATTAGTCGAATCTGTGAATCATCATGATATGGTTTTTGCCGTTGGACCTGCAGGTACTGGGAAAACTTATACTGCCGTGGCTTGCGCAGTAAGGGCCTTAAAAACCAAGCAAGTCAAACGGATTATTCTAACGCGACCCGCTGTTGAGGCAGGTGAGAATTTGGGTTTCTTGCCGGGTGATTTAAAAGAAAAGCTAGATCCTTACATGATGCCGCTATACGATGCTTTGCGCGATATGATTCCACCAGAAAAGCTGATGGATTTTATCGAACTGGGTGTCGTAGAAATAGCTCCGCTGGCATTCATGCGTGGTAGGACTCTCGACAAGGCATTTGTGATATTAGATGAGGCTCAAAATGCCACAGTGAACCAAATGCGGATGTTTCTAACGCGTATGGGAATGAATGCAAACTTTGTTATTACTGGTGACGCTTCACAAATTGATTTGCCTAATAAGCAGCGCTCGGGATTGATTTATGCATTGGATAAGTTGGAATCGATCGAGGGTATCGGAGTCGTCCGACTAAACAGAAATGATGTTATACGCCATAAGTTGGTAAAACAAATTATTGACGCTTTTGAAGACAATAAGGATGAAAAATAGTTTAACAACAACGGATTTTAATTTTCCGGAACAAAAAGGTGTTTATCACGGTAAAGTTCGCGATGTTTATACAATTGGCGAAGCGCTCCTGGTGATGGTGGCAACTGATCGTATCTCTGCCTTTGATCACGTCTTACCCGTAGGTATACCCTACAAAGGACAAGTGCTGAATCAAGTGGCAACAATGTTTTTAGAAGCGACGGAGGATATAGTACCCAACTGGTTGATTGATGTCCCTGATCCCAATGTGGCTGTAGGTTATCGTTGTAAACCGATCAAGGTGGAAATGGTGATTAGGGGATACCTTACAGGTCATGCGTGGCGAGAATACCGCGAGGGTAAACGCGAATTATGTGGGGTCAAAATGCCCGAAGGGATGCGAGAAAATGACCCTTTTCCTGAACCGATTATAACGCCTTCTACGAAAGCAGATGAAGATCATGATGAAGATATTTCTAGGACAGCAATTTTAGAGCAAGAATTGGTTGATGAAGCTAGTTATCTTCAAATGGAGAGTTACACGCGAAGATTGTTTCAGCGAGGTACAGAAATGGCGAAAAAACGCGGGCTTATACTTGTAGATACCAAATATGAATTTGGTTGGCTTAATGGAAAGGTGGTTTTGATGGATGAAATCCATACTCCAGATTCTTCCCGTTATTTCTATGCCGAAGGATATGACGAGCGACAAGTCAATGGCGAAGGACAACGTCAACTCAGTAAAGAATTTGTGCGTCAATGGTTGATTGATCACGAGTTTCAAGGGAGGGCAGACGAGCAAATGCCTGAAATACCGGATGCGTTTATTCATGAAATCACAGAGCGGTATATCGAACTTTATGAGAAAATTACTGGAAAACAAATGGTTAAAGCTGATACGTCAGCTATCAACCAACGGATAGTTGACGCAACAACCGAAAGTCTGAAAACTTTGATTGAATAGTGATCTTATTTTGGAATAATTATTGGAAAGACTTAGTTTTGAATAACTAAAGTGTAAATTATGAAAGTGTTTAAAAGTTCAATTCTGGCAATTCTGAGTATTTTATTTCTTAGTGCTGATGCAGTAGTTGATGAATACAAGGTTATCAAAGTAATGGGAGAAATAATTTACAAGAATTCTGGTGACCCGATGAAAACAGGCGATGTTTTTAAAGCTTCTATTCCGCTGAAGTTCAAAACAGAGAAGTCGCGCGCAGCGGTTATTTCTAAAAATAAAGGGCGGTTTGTTTTAGCCCCGCCCTCCGAGTCAAAAACGACGAATCTCGTTCCAGCGGTGAATACAATTTCATCGCGGTCAGGCGCGATTGTGAATGCATTGGATATGCGGAAACATTTTGAAGGCGAATACCTCATTATTGATCAAGTAGCGATCCCTGTAAGCCCAGAAACATATCCTCAAAATGATCATCATTTTTTCTTTATGAGTTATGAATACAATGGTGAGAAGATTATGAAGAAATTGAACGGAGAGAATGGGAAATTGATCATTGATCGTGAAGAGTTATTTACCATCGATGGTACAAAGGTTGAGCCTTTCAATACGCAAATGAACTTGTATTATCGCGATGCAAAAGCAAAGGAGAATAATCAGGTCGCTACTTTTGAAGGTGTGTTTCCGAGCGAAGAATTATTGAAGAAAGAAGTGTCGGTTATTCTTGAAGAATATGAGGATTTTGAAGAAAATGAAAAGTTCAAACAGGTGAAGGGATATCTCACTGAATTTTATGGAAAACCATTTGATCCGAGTTTAAAAGATTGGTTGTCGGGAATGCACTACTAGATGTTAGCTCCAATAGCAATCTTTTTTCGATCCTCAGGAAATAAGCATATTTAATGATATTCAAATAAAAAATCCCCGGTTTTGAGTAATTCGGGAACAAGGGGATTGTTATCTTTGCGGCATGCAGGAAATGATTTTAATACTTGATTTTGGTTCGCAATACACCCAGCTGATTGCGCGTAGGGTTCGCGAACTCAACGTTTACAGTGAGATTCATCCTTGGGATAAGTGTCCGGAGATAACAGATAGTGTGAAGGGAATCATTCTTTCTGGAAGTCCTTTTTCAGTGCTCGATGAACAATCTCCTCGATTTGATCTCAACCTTATTCGTGGTAAGGCCCCGCTG
>CAJXMN010000072.1 GCA_913056215.1 uncultured Flavobacteriales bacterium
ATTTTTTAGCCATTCAGTTTATGGTGATATTCCATGTACCCTAAACGATAACGCGGAAATCACGGACCGCGAAGAATGCGAGTCCGGAGCAACTCAATTAAAATACACGACAAATGAAATTTTATTTTGCACAGCATTTCCCTCAACCGTTGATTTTGAAACTTGCGAATCTTGGGGTATAGACGAATTCGAATTCCGTATAACAAAAAATTCAGTTACAAATTTTTCAAAAGGACCCAAAACATCGTTGTAAAAAGCACGAGAAGTTAAGGTTAAGGTTTCTGATTGATCTTTCAATGCACCCACAATATGCGGATGACAGTGTCCCTGATTTACGGCTGAATATGCCGAGAGAAAGTCGTAATACTTTTTTCCTTCTACATCCCAAACATGTACACCATCTCCTTTTGAAAGTACCACTGGTAGTGGATGGTAATTATGTGCACCATGCTTTTCCTCCATTTTTATTAAATCCTCCGATGATAATTTTTCTTGTGTCTCACTCATAAAATAAATTGTTCTTTAGTTTGAAATAATTATTAAAATCCTCGTTCTATCAAAGGTTTGACTTATATGCAAATATACGAATGTATTCCGAAAGTCAAAGTCTGTACTGCCTTTGAATCATTCTACATTGGCTCATTCTTCATGGTTTTAACGTATGAAAACCCATTCATTTGATGTTGACATTTGTTCGCTGTATGAATAACCATCCACATCGTAACCTTTCAGGTCTTCTACATCCTTATATTGATTACGAACTATATCCCTTGCCATAGCACCTCGAGCATGTTTCGCATACATCATGATTACTTTGTATTGATCTCCCTTGAGTTCCTTAAAAACAGGTGTGACCACCCGAGCATTTAATTTCTTCTTAGCCAACGCTTTAAAATATTCTTTAGATGCCAAATTGATAATAACTTCATCCTTATCCATCTCCTTATTCAAATAATTGGCCAGTTGATCACCCCAAAACTCATATAAATTGTTTTGATTTTTACTAATCTCCCACTTTGTCCCCATTTCTAGTCGATAAGGATACATGAGGTCGAGTGGGCGCAATAGACCGTAGAGCCCCGATAAAATTCTGATATCCTTCTGCGCTCGGTGAAAATCGTCCGCATCAAAATCTTCAACCGCCAGCCCTCTATATACTTCTCCCGTAAATACCGTAATTGCGGGCTGCACATTATCTTGTAAAGTATTGGGCTGTTCCCATGATTGATAGCGATCGTAATTGAGATCAGTCAGGTTCTCTGAAAGCTTCATTAACGCACCAAGCTCCTGCTTATTCATGCTTTTCAATTTTTTTGCTAAACGATCTGCTTCTTTAATGAACGGAGCTGTACTCGTCATAGGAGTTTCAATACGTCGATTGTAATCCAGCGATTTAGCTGGTGATAAAATTATTTTCATATGAACCTATTTCCAGTTTATACAAATATAAACACAAATTGTTTGTTCAATAACAACAAGTCTTTTTGACAGATTTTCAGTATAAACGCTGACAAATTTGTTCCAAATCACCAAAAATATGACGAATTGTCTACTTGTAGCAAATGGCAACATCTTTGAGCCTACGCGCATATCGAATGTAACGAGAAAAAAGAATTGTGATGGGTAATAAAAAGAAAAATAATCAAGAAGAGTCAGTCGAACAGACCGAAGAACAAGTAAAGGAGGCAGAAAATACTGCCAACCCAGAGAGCAAAACAGAGGATCAACATCCTGAAAAGGAACAGAAAGATCAACAAGATCAGGCAAAGGAAGAACTGGATCCTATTCAGGAATTGGAATCGAAGTACAACGATCTCAACGACAAGTACCTTCGTCTCTACTCTGATTTTGACAACTTCAGAAAACGAACAATTAAAGAAAAAGGTGAGCTCATTTCTTCTGCTAGTGGAGAGATCATCAAAGATCTACTTGCCGTACTCGACGATTTTGAGCGCGCATTGGAATCAAATGCTTCTTCTGAGGATGAGACTGGTATGAAAGAGGGGTTTGAATTGATCTATAACAAGTTTAAGAACATCCTTTCTTCCAAAGGAGTTAAGCCTATGAATAGTAAAGGGGAACCTTTTGATTTGGATCACCACGAGGCCGTGACTAACATTCCAGCAGATAATGAAGAAGATAAAGGCAAGGTTATGGACGTGATTGAAAAAGGGTATTTTTTAAACGACAAAGTATTGCGATACGCTAAAGTAGTAGTAGGACAATAAACGATTTTATGAGTGAAAAAAGAGATTATTACGAGGTATTAGGAATAAATAAATCAGCATCCGCGTCGGACATCAAAAAATCCTACCGCAAACTCGCGTTAAAATATCATCCGGATAAAAATCCAGATGACCCAGCAGCTGAGGCAAAGTTTAAAGAAGCTGCTGAGGCCTACGAAGTGTTGAGTGATCCTCAAAAAAAGCAACGCTATGACCAATTCGGTCATGCTGGCGTTGGCGGTGCTGCAGGTGGTGGCGCTGGTGGATTTGGCGGCATGGATATGGACGATATCTTCTCGCAATTCGGCGATATCTTTGGTGGTGCCTTTGGTGGAGGAGGTCGTCAAAGAGGTGGCGGACAACGCCAGCGAGCAGCGCGTGGAACCAATTTGCGCGTCAAAATTAAAATGACCCTCGACGAAGTTAACGATGGCGTTCAAAAGAAAATTAAGGTCAACAAGCTTGTGAATGCTGATGGTGTTACCTTCAAAGATTGTCAAACATGTAAAGGTTCTGGTCGGGTTCAACGCGTGACACAAACATTTTTAGGTGCCATGCAGACGGCTTCAACCTGCCCTAATTGCCAGGGGACTGGGAAGATTATAGACAAAAAACCAGCTGATGCTGATAGCCAAGGGCTCAAACGACAGGAAGAAGTTATAGAAATAGAAATTCCGGCTGGGGTTGAAGATGGTATGCAACTTTCAGTAAGTGGTAAGGGAAATGCCGGACCATTCAATGGTATAGCTGGAGATCTACTCGTAGTTATTGAAGTGACAGAACACGAATCACTTCGTCGCGACGGTCAGAATGTACATTACGAAGCATTCATTAATTTTGCCGATGCAGCGTTGGGAGGTAGCATTGAAGTACCAACCATTAAAAGTCGCGCTAAAATCAAAATAGAGCCTGGTACTCAAAGCGGCAAAATGCTTCGCTTAAGGGGTAAAGGGCTTCCGAGTGTCCAAAATTATGGAACGGGCGATCAGTTTGTACATATTAATGTCTGGACACCTAAAAAATTATCCAAAGAGGAGCAGCAAACGATTGAAAAATTACGCGAAAGCGAAAACTTTGCTCCCAATCCAGATGGAAAAGAAAAAGGCTTTTTCCAACGGGTGAAGGACATGTTTAGTCATTGATCTATTATTGACACAGTACATGCAATACATTACACTAAACACAGGATCGAAGCGAAGATTTTCGCTTCGATCCTCCTAACGAAAAGTCCTTTAATCGTCAATTGAATAAAACCACTTCAATGCCTGCAATCCATCCTGAAATTGATGTTTTTTTTTCAATTCAACTCATTGATATTTAGAAAATAAAATTATCTTAGCGGAAACTAATTATTAAACGAGTAATTTATGAAAAAGATTAAACCAATTGCCTATTCAACGCTGGCAGCTGCTGGACTGTTTTTAGGTTCTTGCACGTTAGCGCACTCAGTTGCCGTGACCAACAATGATGTTGGATCAAAACGAGGAGAAGTTTCCTCAGGTACAGCTGATGTTGATTCAGGAGTATCTTATGAGTCCGCTGTAAAGAATGGACGAATCAAAAAAGTGGGAGTCGCTGAGTACAAAATGAAATCCTATGTATTCTTTATTAAAGAGTACATGACAGTAACTGGAGAATAAAAATTAATGATATGAAAAAATTTAGAACATTTTTAGCTGTTGCTTTTTCCGTAGGAATATTGAGTTCATGCTCAACAATCTATCCTGTGACTGCAACAAACAATGCTATCGGATCAAAAGTTGGTAAATCAGAAACCTCTATTTTGTTTGGAGGGGCGAGCAGTCAAAACCTAGGCTACGGTCTGGTATTCAATAAAGATTATGGAGTTGTAAACGCCGTAGAAACTGGTAATATTGATCGCGTAGCTACAGTAGATATCAAAGTAACTGATTACATCATTTTTGTAAAAGCAGAAATTATCGTTACTGGCGAATAAAAACCTAAAAAATTGTAGAAGATTATGAAAAAATTAAAATACATCATGGCTGTTGGAGTAACAGCTGTCGTTATGGCTTCTTGTTCTATTTCACGCCCTGTACTTGTTACAGACAATGCAAGTGAAAAAACAGGAGTTTCTGAATTTGACGTAGTTCTTGGTATTTTCCGTCCTATGAATGCTGATATTTCTATTAGAAAAGCAGCGGAGAATGGAGGAATTACTAAAGTGGCTACGGTTGACTTTAGAGTGGAATCAAAATTTTTTAAAACAACTTATAAAACAGTTGTTACTGGAAATTAAAATCCATTTTTTATAATAGATGCCTCTATCATTATTTTCTGATAGAGGCATTTTTTTATCCTTTAATTGTTGAACTTTCAGTCATGTATCAAATATATTGCACCTCGCTTTTAATCATATCCGCTCTATTCATTTCGAGTAACACTTGTGCTCAAACAGAAAATAATAGTGAGAAAGAGAGTGTTCAGATCAATCATTATTTAAGAAAAGTGAAAACAGATACGCTCGTTTTTCCAGGTGATCCACTCCTTCCAGAAAACTTTCTGATTCAATTTCCTGACTCACTCTATAACTCGACTAAAATAGAGATCAAAAAATACATCATTTCTAACATTCGAGGAATAAAAGGATTGTTGCGATCGGAAAATAAGACCTTCTCCAAAGTTCGCTTTCAGATCAAAGGCCATCGGCGTGCCCGGAAGTTTCGCGATCAACTTTTAAAGTCACTCAAAATGTCTAAAAAACAACTTGAAAAGGCTGATATTATAGATGTGAATGGTCAGAAAGTTAACTTCCGTTACGATCAAAGTGGTCGCTACCATTATTTTTTGTTTTACCTGAAAGAAGGTTAAAATTGAACTTTAACACCTATCGCATTCAAACTTGACCACACTTTTAAGAATATTCGTAGCATCGCTATAAGGAATGGATAACGACAATATCATATAATCGCTTAATAGTCTAAAAAAGCATACTAGGTGCTCAACCCAAAAGAGAAGCTGTACTCTCCATTGCCCCTATTTAAAGTTCTATAAAATAACACCACCTAAGGAATTTCCCAGCCTTCAACATCCATTTCAAAAATATCGATACTTGCTTTATTACCCTTCAAGCGATAAGTAGACAATAGCACTTTGTTGAACTTCTCGAAAAACTTGAAATATAAATCATTGTTTACAGTGTTAAAGTCAGGACCTAAATTTTTTGGTTCAGTCCATGTGTCACCAAGGTTTTCAGTCACATAAATATCATATCCCCCCATTCCTTTCAATCCGTTAGATGAAAAGAATAAATAGCGGTTATCTGGGGTAATATATGGTGTTGTTTCATCTCCCACAGTATTCACTGTCATAGGTAGCTTTTGTGCTTCACCCCATTTATTCCCTTGTTTGTAGACCACATAAATATCGGATCTTGAATTTTGCCCATCGCGATCACTCATAAAGTACATTGTATTACCATCTTCAGTAAGAGTCGGTAATCCGTCAAAGAACGTTGTATTAATCGAACTATTCGTGATCGGTTTAGGCGTATTCCAACGATCTTCTTTTGTACGTTCAGAGATGCAAATGTCAGAACCATTCGTTTTTCGTTTATTTCTGATATCAGCAGCCTCTGTATTTACAGTCATGTAAGCCGTATTTCCATCAGCACTCAAATGATTCACAACATCAAATCCTTCAGAGTTCAATCGCTCCACATCGTTTGTCGCTTCCGACCACTCTCCTGCTTCTTCGTCCCATCGAGACAAATAGACATCTTCAAAATAACGCTGATCGTCTGGATTGATATTTCCACCTTTTGTATCAGGTCGACGCGAAGTAAAGAAAAGTTCCTTGCCATCATGACTTAAAAAGGCGGCGTAATCATCATATCCAGAACTAATATCTTGTTCTAATCGATGACGGGCAAATGATTGCTTTTGATCATCTACGGATTGAGCAAAGGCAATCTCGTCAATCTTTTGTTGTACATTAAAAGCACGCTGTTTTGAGCTAGACAATTGGATTTTCGCTAAATCGTAATTCATACGAGCACTATCCAACAAACTCTGACGATGATACGCTTCTCCCAAAAGCATAAAAACTTCTCCGTCATCCGCCTCGCTCAATGATTCAGCTATTTTCGCATATTTTAAGGCGTAACCATAATTACTCATTTGATAATGTGAACGTCCAATCCAGTAGGCCGCCTGCGCATTAAATTTATCGCGAACATAAGCTTCTCTGAATTTACGCAGTGCATCACGCATTTTACCAGTATTGTACAGCTTTCTACCTTCATCAACGAGGAATGAAGACGCTGCCCGATCAATCAAACTCGAACTCGAATCTGGAGGGACTACTGTCAACGATTTCGCTTCAGTCACGCCACTGTAGCTCATAAAAACAATAAAAACGAGTAGTGTGTGCAGTATTTGCTTCATGTGCTTAACATTAATTCGGAGAATAAAACTAAATCAATTTCTTTTGAAATTACGCTTAATTCTCACATTTTTCATTCAAAGATAAAAAATTGTGCGAAAATGGCTTTCAACTCCTGTTGATTCTCTGAATGTTATCTTTTTTAGACGTATCTTTTTTCTGGGAAAACTGATTATTGTTCAAATCCACCAATTCATGCATCGACAACGTAGCAGCTACAATGGCGAGAATAGGTGAACAAGAAGCCATGATCCACAACAAAAATTGCAACAAACTCGTTCCCAATGTTTCGAATGGATGTTCCAAAAAATTAGAATAATCGACCATAGCTCCGAGCTCTACGGGAACTAAAATTAATATCGAGTAAATAGTGCCGATAGCTATAGCTAAGCCGCGATGATTGCGCATAAAATGAATGCTTTGATCGATATCTAAACGCCTTCTTTCATTGACGTAATCAATAAAACTGAACCCGTAGTAAAAAAATCCAATCACGAAAGTCAAATAAAACACTGGAGATTGGTGCGCTTGTTCCCATCCAAAAGCTGAAACAATAAGAATAACCAGAAAGAAAACGTATTCCCACATGACATTCCGCATCGCTATTCTGACTCCTCTTCTTACATCATGGAGTGTTTGACGTAAACTAAAAGGGTAGTAATTGTTGGTGAGTTTTTTCTCTACTACTTGAGATATGATCGAAAGCAATGGAGATAACAAGACCACAACAATATACTTGGCAAACTTCATTAAAACAAGGCCGATCGATATACTCAACAGCATTTTAATCAGAAACCAAATCGTTTCATTCATATTGGAACATTCAACACATCCTAGTTCTGCATCCCATCCTGCATTCCAGGTGGCAAACTCATTCCCAATATAATAGAGTATCAACATCAGCAAAGCTGGAATTGGAATGTACCAATAAAGTTTGTGTGTCCTTATAAACTTTATGGCGCTCCAGTATGAACGTATTCCCAATGCAAAATGTCGAAAAAATTTCATGGTCTATTTGTCGTTTTCAAATGTAAGGAAAGGGAACGAATTAGGCGTTCTAATATCACCAAGATTTACTATCTTTGCGCTTCTCGAAATAGTGAATGTTATGGACTTAAATACACTTACGGCTATTACACCTGTTGATGGTCGCTATCGTAAAAAAGTAAAAGAACTGGCTCCATTCTTTTCGGAATATGGGCTTATAAAATACCGCGTAGTCGTTGAAATAGAATACTTAATTGCTTTGGTCAATTCAGGTGTTAAGCCGCTATCCCATTTCCCAACCAGTCAATTTGATGACCTGAGAGAAGTATATCAATCATTTTCAGAAGAAGACGCGCTCATCATAAAAGAAACTGAAAAAACGACCAATCACGACGTGAAAGCTGTCGAGTATTTTGTCAAAGAAAAACTCATAGCATTAGGGCTTGATCAATATGTTGAATTCGTTCATTTTGGATTAACTTCTCAAGACATTAATAATACTGCTGTTCCACTTTCACTTAAAAATGCATTGGAAACGGTCTACATTCCTGAACTACTCAAGGTCATAGAACAAATCGAAGAATACGCCGAAAAATGGAGCGACGTATCTATGCTTGCTAAAACACACGGTCAACCAGCATCCCCTACTCGTTTAGGCAAAGAAATGCGCGTGTTTAGTGAACGCTTGCGCATTCAGCTGGCTCAATTAAAAAGCGTCCCGTTTTCAGCAAAATTCGGTGGTGCAACAGGAAATATGAATGCTCACTTCGTTGCATTTCCTGACGTAAACTGGGTTGAATTTGCCAATAATTTTGTCAGCGACCAACTCGAATTAACTCGAAGCCAGACAACTACCCAAATTGAACATTACGATAATTTAGCAGCTATTTTCGATGCTATGAAACGCATCAACAATATTCTGATCGATTTGGATCGCGATATGTGGACCTACATATCTATGGATTATTTCAAACAACGCTTGAAAGAAGGTGAGATTGGATCGAGCGCCATGCCCCATAAAGTAAACCCTATCGATTTTGAAAACTCTGAAGGAAATCTGGGAATTGCTAGTGCGTTATTAGAACACCTGGCTAATAAACTTCCCATTTCCAGACTTCAACGTGACCTCACTGATTCGACAGTGCTCAGAAATATTGGGGTGCCCTTAAGTCACAGTCTTATTGGCTTCAAATCTACTTCCGCAGGGCTCGGCAAGTTGCTACTCAATGCCCCTGCCCTCGAAAAAGACCTGGAAAATAACTGGGCAGTAGTCGCTGAAGCAATTCAAACTATTCTACGCCGTGAAGGTTTTCCGAAACCGTACGAAGCACTCAAAGGACTCACGCGTAAGAATGAAAAAGTAACCAAAGCTACCGTTCACGCATTTATTGATACTTTAACAGTCGATAAGGCGATCAAAGCTGAGCTCAAAGCAATATCACCTCAAAATTATACGGGTGTTTAATAAAGGATGACAACCGAAATAATGCTAAACTGGACTCGTTATTGGTGAGCTCTACCTGCTTTAAACGGTCGATGATAAATCAATCGGTGGCGCTGCGGTTTACTTTACGCTTAATTTGTTTTTTCTCAGAAGGAGTCAGTTGCGTTTGTTGAAAATTATTAATTTTCTTCAGTAAACGGTCCAAAAATGCAGTGTCCTTGGCAAAATTGCGGCACAACTTACACATCATGAGGTGCACTTTTACTTCGATGCGATGTCGAAGCGGCAAGCGCTCCTCACTTCCCCGCTCGATTAATTCCGTTATTTCTCTGCACTTTTTCATACTAAAACCATTTCTGCTGAAGACAGTCACGCAGCAACAATTTGGCGCGATGAACGATGACCCAAAAATTAGACGATGAAAGGTCGTATTCCTTACAGATGACTTCTCCTTTCTTTTGTTCCATGTACTTGGCATTCATAATCTCCTTGCTTCTCGGTGGCAGTTGATCCAAACACCGATATAATTCGTCGACTTGCTCTTCAGCTGTAATGCGATCTTCTGCACTCGCAACAGATTGGGTAGGGGCATTCTCTATAATCCAACTCCCGTCATCACTTCCATTATCATGAAAAAAATGAGAAGCAACATCGGTTTTTCTTACGTTGCGCTTTCGCCAATAATCAATGATTTTGCGTTTTAAAATACTTGTAAGCCAAGTTCGTGGTGTACTTCTTCCTTCAAAATTATCTACGCCTTTTAAAGCTGAAACATAGGTGTCTTGTATAAAATCAAGGGCCTGATGACGATCATTAATTTGAGTCATCGCATACCGCAATAAATAATCTGCGTGCTCGTCAACCCAATGCTCTACATCCTTTTTATTATACATTATCTCCCTCAATTAGGTACTACTAAATTAAAATAAATCTTTGAAATGACGTTTAGCCATTTGTCTGTAATGCAATAACTGGGTGAAACCGAAATTCAACAAAAGACACACACGTCAATCTAACGTAAAAAACTCCTATTTGCTACTCCTCAGAAAATAAGCCTTATTCCAACAGTAAATCTGCGCAGGAACTCGATTTTATCACTCCCTTTTTGTAACTTCGTTGTGAAGAATGGTGCTCGACTACAAACTTCCATATCGATTCATATTTTTTTTCGTTTTCACGAGCTTCTCGCTGCAGGCTCAGATGCTCAAACATTATGATAATTTTGACATGTTCTGGGCTGAACATTTCCGCGATCGTTGTTCGTTTGAAAAAATTATTTACTCCAGTAAAAAAGAATATACAGCGGTAACAAGCCGGACCTACTTCTATAATTTTTTTAGCCCCAATCACCGTCGTTACTTTTTTGAGCCTATCGAAAACATGCAACTCTCCAATAGTAAACGTATTAAGCTCTACGGTGGTGGAAAAACCAGTGTTTTTCGCGATTTCGCCGTACTGAATAGTCAACTACTGTTTGTAAGTGAACGAAAACCTTTTTTAGGTAAAAGCATTGAAACGTACTATCATTTTTATAATCCTGATGAACGAGTGCAGGAAAACCATGGGTCTCCAATAGCGACCTTTGATATTCCGCGAACTTTTCGGCAGTCGAACATACATGCTGTCAATAGTATTGATCAAACCACTGCTGCCTACTTCTCTATCCTCCCTGGAGATTTAAACGATTTTCCTCGGTATCATTATGCGATTTTTGACAGCACCCATCAGATCATGAGTCAAGGCAGTGCGATTTTACCTTACAGAAAAAGATCCATTAATTTTAAGCGCTATTTTCTGACATCAAAAGGCGCATTTGTAGCAATCGCTGATTTATCCTGGAACGACAATAGAAATGCACGTTCTAAAAATATCATCTTTATGAATATCGGTAATGAACTTATAGAGATTGATGTTGCTCATAACGATTATTCTTTGCAAGACATTGAATGTACTGAAAATGAGCGTAAAATCATATTATCAGGACTCTATTCAGATAAAGATCTTCCAGGAATCCGCGGTGTTTTTAAAATCACTCTTGATCCTTTTGGAGAAGTATTGGATCGACATTTTAAAAGCTTTACTCAGGATTTTTTGATACAGGCTGCTACTTCATTTGACGCTCCAGTAACATACGATAGGCAATCACTACCTGAAGGTATTGGCAACTATCAAATGCAATCATTACGGACATTGCCCAATGGCGATATTTTAGGAACAGCTGAACATCATGCAGTTGAAGAACGCATTAGTGGTGCTGGAGCGCCGGGTACAAATCGCCTGGACACCTATTATTATAGAAATGGAATCATTGTTTTCAAGTTTAGTGCAACAGGTAAACTCTTGTGGAACCAGTTCATTCCAAAACGCCAGCAATCAATGAATGACCGCGGTTATTACTTATCTTACGCAGAAATTTATCACGACAATGCACTCTACATTCTTTTCAACGACCACCTCAAAAATTACTGGGACGATCATTCATATGCTCACCCCTCTGCTATCAAAACTGCCGTTTTGAATAATTGGAGAAACACCATCGCTATCACAAAAATCAATACGGAGAGTGGACATCAACAACGTTGGTGTTCTTTAAATAAAAAGGAATTGAAGACACTCCTTGTGCCCCAACTATGTATTGAAAATCGTCTCAGACAGGAACTGTTTTTATATGCTAATTCAGGTAATCGCCACCGTTTTGGTCAGCTCAATTTCACGAACGATTCTCAGTAATTCAGTCAATCATAAAATTATTCAGTGCTTACGGCCGAAATCCTCACGTACCTCGTACTCTATACGGAAGAAAATACTTAATTTAGTTTATTCTTAAACAGAGGTACAAACAACAATGATCAAAAACAAAAGTACATACACAGTTGTAAAATGTTTTTTTCTCACAGTGATAATTTGCTGCTTTCTTACACAACATTTATGGGGACAACGCGATGTTAGCGATGAGGTCATTGGGACACCTTATGTTGGTATTCAGTACGGATTAAATGGAACAGGTGGAGATTTAGCAGATCGTTATGGTCTAACGAATGCGCTTGGCGTTTACGCAGGTTACAAGACAAAGGGCAACTGGATGTTCGGACTAGATGGCAATTATTTGTTTGGTAATGATATACGCATTGACGGCCTATTGGACAATGTCAAAGATTCTAAAGGACAGTATGTGAACACTTCAGGAGAACCAGGTATCGTGCTTTTATTTAATAGAGGTTTTCATGTTAATGTATCTGTTGGTAAAATTTTCCCCATACTCAGCCCCAACCCTAATTCAGGTATCATGGTTCAATTAAGCGCAGGATATCTTTGGCACCGTCTTCGGATCGAAACTCAAGAGGATGATATTCCGCAACTACAGGGGGATTATCGTAAAGGGTATGATCGCTTAACCATTGGTGCAAATACAGGTCAGTTTATCGGCTATAGTTTTATGGCGAATCAGGGTATTTTCAATTTTTATGGTGGCTTCTATTTTCAACAGGGCTTTACACGCAATCAGAGAGATGTATTTTGGGATCACCCAAATGAACAGGTGTCTCAAGATCTCCGCATCGAACATTTATATGGTTTCCGTGTAGGTTGGATTATACCGATATACAAGAGACAACCTAAAGATTATTACTACAATTAACTGATGTTTTATTCGACAGGTATATATTTATATGGTGCTTTTATTCGTCTTGCTGCAATACTAGGCAATCAAAAAGCAAAAAAATGGGTTGATGGTCGATATCAATGGTTAAAAAACCTTCCGAACACTCAAGAAAAAAAAGTGACCTGGTTTCATTGCGCATCGCTCGGTGAATACGATCAAGGATTACCAGTTATGGAGGCTTGGAAGAAGCAATACCCCGATGATTTTATTCTCGTCACTTTTTTCAGTCCTTCGGGATATGAAAATAAAGTCGACCAATCCATCGGTGATGCCACCTGTTATTTACCGCTAGACACTCCTGCCAATGCACGAAATTTTATTGAGCATTTCCGACCGAATCACGCCTTCTTCATCAAATACGAGTACTGGATCAATTATATTAAGTACGCAGATCGTAGGAATTGTTCCATTTACGGACTCAGCGCGATTTTTCGACCCACCCAGCGTTTTTTCAATTGGTATGGAGGTGATTGTCGAAAAGCTTTGCATCGCTTTGACTATTTTTTTGTACAAAATCAATCGAGCTAACAATTACTGAGTTCTATAGGGATCACCAACACAACTGTTACAGGAGATACGCGTTTTGACCGCGTTTTAGAGCGTGTGGAAAACCACAAAACACAACCCATCATTGGACAATGGACAAACACTGAGAATGTTTTTGTAATGGGAAGTTCATGGTCAGTAGATGAGGAGATGATCATTCCATTCATTAATAGTGGGGCTATTGCATCTAAGGTGATTATAGCTCCTCACGAAGTTGATGAAGACCATATTCAAAAAATAAAGAAGCTGCTCAGGGTAAGTACAGAACGCTTTACAGAAATCGATGAGACCACTGGTATTCAATCCTCCACTAAGGTCTTGATTCTCGATTGTATTGGGTTATTAGCCTCGGCTTATCAATATGGGGAGCTCGCTTATGTTGGTGGAGCTTTTAAAACTGGTTTGCACAATATTTTAGAACCTGCTGCATTCGGTTTACCTGTAATTTTTGGTCCACGGTATGCTAAATTCCCTGAAGCACAACTATTTATAGATGAAAAGATTGGCCAATCTATCGTCGATTCCGATTCTTTCTATAAAGCCTATCAACATTTCTCAGCCAATGACAAAATCTCCCATCGTGTTTATCAATTCATGCAAGACAAACGCGGAGCAACTGCTCAAATTATGCATCACTTCACACGATAGTTGTACTGATTAATTATCAATATAAATTTCCAAAGGAGCCCCGTCAAAACGTGACACTTGAACACCTCCAGCACTCGTAACATCTGAAGCATCTTGCGTTTTGGCTCTTCTTATATACATCGTGGCTTCCTCCAAACCCAAATCACTCAATTTATCTTGTGTAAGGTTGATGGATGTAGCATTCACACCCGTTTGAGTAAACACGACTAGATCATCTTCAGCATTACCATCAATAGTAACCGTTATAACTTCGCCCTGTTGAAGCGGATCCCCATTCCATTCTAACATAAAATTCGACGAACGCGATAACGTATCGATAGCATTATTAATATTTATAGAAGATACTAAATCTATGGAATTAGAATATACTGTCTCCTCCGTATCCGTGTATTGAAAATCAACATTGCTCACGACTCCATTTTCCTCCGTTTCATAATACGCCAAGGCCTGCTTAAAAGGCATGAGTTCACCATTTGCTAAAACTTCGGCGGGATCAACCAACTCCAATTTTGTACCTGTGGCATTACTGAATTGAAAATGTGCTCTCGCATAGGTCACATCTTTTTCTGCATTATACTCCACCACGTATCGCGTGTATATCTTGTCTTGATCAACACTGTCAGAATCTTCCCTCTTACAAGAGAATGTTGTTATTAAAAGCATCGTAATAGCAAGTGTAAAAATTGATTTTCTCATAGCGCAAAGAATTAATGACACCAAAATACATAATATTTAGCTAATAAAAAAGTAGCTATGTATTTCGAGCACTGTATCACATGCTATTAATCACGACCACCCAACAAATGAAGCAGCGACATAAACAAGTTAACAAACAAGATATAAAGTGTTAATCCACCCATCAGTCCCATTTTTTGTTTATTTGCTTTGGATATTTCAGGATCATGGGCTATTGATTTTAATTTTTGCATTTCCCAGGCTGTTAATCCGGTAAAAACAAAAACACCAATAATAGAGATTAAATACCCCAACCAAGTGCTTCCTAAAAACATGTTCACTATCGCTGCTATAAAAATACCTATAAAGGCCATGTATAATAAACTCCCCATTTTCGATAGGTCCACACTTGTCGTATATCCCAAAATAGCCATAGCAGCAAAAGCACCAGCAGTTACAAAAAAAGTTGTCGCTATATCACCCATACTATACACGAAGAAAATGGATGCTAGAGACGCTCCAATCAAAGAAGAGTACAATATAAAAAGTCCCAGCAGCGTTCCCATAGAATATTTATGAAATTTCGCCTGAATAAGAAAAACCAATCCAAGGGGAGCGAATGCTATTACGTAAAAAATTGGACTTACACCTCCTGTCTCTGTATTTAAAAACCATTCTTGGAACAACCCTGAACTTGCTAAATACCACGATACAGAACCCGAAACAACGAGCGCCATAAACATGTAAGTATACACACCAGTAAAAAATTCTTTTACCTCGGCTTTCGAGGAAACTTCTGACTGTTCTGCATCCAAATAATTATCCATAACTACTAATTCATTTTTATGACACAAAGATAGCAGATTTACTTATGAAAAATTCTTAAAAAAAGTAAATTCAGCAAGCAGGCTCCCAAACATTTTTTTCCATTTTTCATTACCATCAATCACCTCGGCAATTAAGATTCATTTTTCCACTCGAGGAAAGAAGCTATTGCTCTTCTGTCTTTTTTCGATGGTTTACCTGTTCCATGATGGCGATAAGATGATTGTGCGGCTTGAAAAGTCTTATATTTCTCAATCTCCTCTTGAGGCGTAATATCACGGATATAATTTTCAACTAACTTCGCTCCTACCCGATTCGATAAAGTATCTTTTACAGTATATAAAAATGTTGAAGTGTGCTTTCTAATCCCCACTTCATCTCCTTCTTGCACCTCTTTTGAAGGTTTTACCTGTACACCGTTGAGAAGAACCTTCCCTTTTTTCACTTTTTCAGTAGCTTTAGAGCGGGTTTTACTGAGTCTTACACACCAAATAAATTTGTCAATTCTAACACTCATAATAAGAATTTTTGCTTTTTTTTTGAAAAAGTTCGAATGACACTTTCATAAGAATGATCGATGAGCTCCAACAACAGATCAGATTCCAAATCACTGTTAAAAGATACGGTATTCCAATGCTTTTTATTCATATGGTAGCCCGGCACAACCGTATCAGGCCACTCTTCGCGCAATTCAATCGCTTTTGCCGGCTCACACTTCAGGTTGATGCTTTTAAACTCATTAATGTCACAAATCGCAAAAATCTTTCCCATTACTTTGAAACACAAGGTATTTTCATCAAAAGGCAGATCTTCAAAAGCTCCGGGCAGCGACAAACAGAAGTACCTAAACTCCTCGATATTCATAGATTTCGTCTTTGGCTTTTAGTGTGATTTATGATCCGGTTCATCGCAGGGCTCCAGTTCAAACTCTATGGCGGAATGTGTAATGCCAAACGCATCAGAAAGCCGCTGCTTTATTTCTGATTTGATCGATTCAAGACTGCTGCTTTCGGATTCAGGTATAAGAACATGGCACTCCATCATTATTTCATTCTCACTCATTTTCCACACGTGGATGTGGTGTACATCCTGCACATGTTCTGTCTGTTCCAGCTCTTTTTTTATGCTGCCCACATCAATATCCGAAGGTGTGGCCTCCATCAGAATGGATAGCGTCTGTTTCAATAATCCATAGCTTGTGTACATGATATAAAGCGCAATAACGATGGTCAGGATCGGATCCACAATGGTTAGATCGTAAAAAAGGATGAGTAGTCCGCCAATGATGACGGCAAGCGAGGCCATGGCGTCCCAAAACAGGTGAATCGTTGCGCTTTTGATATTGAG
>CAJXMN010000073.1 GCA_913056215.1 uncultured Flavobacteriales bacterium
CTCTACCTGTAGGAGCCATAAGGTCACAAGTTTGTTTTTTACTTTGTAAATATTCAGCTATTCCTTTTAATAATGTCGTTTTTCCCGTTCCCGCATAACCTTGCAATAAAAATAACGGAAAATCATCTGAGGAAATGTAAAAGTCACACAAAGATTGTAAGAGTCGTTCCTGCTCCCGGGAAGGATTGAAGGGGAAGCTTTTAATTGTCGCTTCGTATAATTGCTTGCTCACTGTCATACAAAACGAAGATAAGAGATAACTTCAATTGTTGAGGGATTTTGTAATAATATGTTGAACGGCTAATAAAATAATAAAGAAGGAGTTTTCCAACCCCTCCTTGTTGATTAAACGGTTTAAAAAATCTATTCATTAGCACGATGTCATATTAAAAAAATTGTAGATTTGTGGGGAATGTAAAGAATTAATCAAAGGAAAAACAATGAATAATCAATTTTCTGTTCTCATTAAGCGTTACTTGATTGCTGTTCTCATAGCTGTTCTAGGATTAGTAATGATTATCATCGGTGCTCAAAGTGGCCAATCGTCACTTTTTAATATTGCTGCAGTTAATGTTTTCGTAGGTGGAATTCTAGCTCTACTATTTAGTGCGGGTATTTTAAGTCGCGTGATCGTTTTTGTTGTGGGTTCTATATGCGTTTTGGTCACTATCTTTATTGGTGTTTCTACGTATCAATCAGTTCAGGCATCAATAGAGCATATTGAAGAACGCGAAAAAGCGGTGAAACTCGTCCAATATAATTTGAAGGAAATTCGTGAAATGCAACGTGCTCATAAAAAGAAGCATGGTCTTTATGCAGGTACGTGGGAAGAGTTATTTGACTTTTTTAAGAATGAGAAAATTGAAAAGATTGAATCTATGGGTTCTGTTCCCGCTCGTGCCATTACTGTGGAGGAACGCGAGGCACTTTACGATGACAACCGTGCAATCGATAAGTTAATGACGGAGCGAGAAGCAGCAAAGCTGGCAGCTATGGGTAATCCTGGTGAGCAGCCTGATCTCGAAGGATTCAAAAGAGATACGGTCATGGTAAGATTCAAAGAAGAATTTATCGGGAATATATCGCGTATGAGAGAGCGAAAATCATTGGGACTTGGAGAAATCAAAGTAGAGGAATTTAAATACATTCCAATGACAGATCCTCGTGAAGAATGGATAATTGAAACACGCGACTCTGTGAAATATTTAGATGATACGATTCCAACGATAGTAGTTTATGGTCGTGAGCCAGTACCTCGCTTCGAAGGTGGTGTACGCGATACAGTTGGTTTTGGAAATCTTTCAACGAGTTCGGACAAAGGAACATGGGAATAAAGTGAAAGGTAAACAGCTTGCAGTTTATATTTCGAGAACCTCAGTAGTTGCTACTGAGGTTCTGCGTTCCAATCGGGAGGTATTGCGCAAAGGGCATACGCATTTTCATGAAGCGACTCCAGGTGGATATAAAGCAGAATTAGAGCAATTTTTTGAACAGTTGGGGTGGTCTGATGATTATTCGGAGTACAGCCTCGCTTGGGGTAGTCCTTCACAAGCTGTACTGCCTTTAAGTATTTATAATGATTCACACCCCAAGGCTATCTACCAACTTTTATTTGGAGATCATCAAGACGATGCCGCTACGGATTTTAATCGACTGATGGAATTAAGTCTCGTTGTTGTATATGAAATTCCGGATTGGGTAAAGTCGTTTTTCGTGAAACGCTTTCCACATATAGAAATCAAACATGAAAATGCCTTTTTTTTAAGAGGGACCTTTCAGGGATCTACTTTTTCAAAAAGTTTGCATTTTACCGTACACGACGATTATTTTTCGATTGCACTTATTGAGCACGACGAATTGCTATTTGCCAATACCTACGCTTATCAAACGGTTGAAGATATCCTTTACCATTTAATGTATGTCCTGGATCAAAATAATTGGAGAAAGGCATCGATAAAGGCTAGTAGTTATTTTTATACTGAAGAACAACGCGAGAGAGCGTTGGCAGTGATTAAAATGATTGAACAACATCAATTATTGAAGCAGACAGATTTTGATAGTCCCCAAGAAGCCATTAAATTACAACCATTGTGCGTATAAATAGAGGTAAATTAAAGCGAATTCGATTTTTTCCCCCGAAAGGTTTCCCTTCTCGGCCTACGACTGATTTTGCGAAAGAAGGGTTGTTTAATTTGCTTGAAAATCAATTTGATATGGTCGATATGGCTATACTGGATCTTTTTGCAGGTACGGGTAATATTTCATTTGAATTTGCCTCGCGGGAAGCAGGTGAAATTACTGCGGTAGATCGTAATTTTAAGTGTGTTCGGTTTATCTCGGAATTCGCAAAGAACCATGAGCTGCAGGAAGTAGAAATTGTAAAATCTGATGCCTTCAAATTCGTAGAAAAGACACCTGCAAAGTTTGACTTGGTTTTTGCTGATCCACCATTCAAGTCGAATTTTCATGAATCATTAATTAACGCTGTATTTAAAAATGAAATTTTAAATAAAAACGGTGTTTTTATTCTTGAACACGAAAAACGCATTAATTTTGAATCGCATCCCCGCTTTGATTCAGCTAGAAAATATGGAAATGTTGTTTTTAGCTTTTTTTCTTAACTAAAATAGTATAATTATGAGCAAAATAGGTGTTTTTCCAGGTTCATTCGACCCCTTTACGAAAGGGCATGAGTGTATTGTTAAAAAAGCATTGGATTTGTTTGATGAAATTGTTATCGCCATTGGTCAAAATACATCGAAAACGTACTTGTTTGACCTGGAAAACCGAAAGAAGCACATTGAATCACTTTTTCAGGACCAGCCCGAAGTGCGCGTCGCTGTATTTAAAGGATTAACTGTTTCATTCTGTCAGTCAATTGGAGCCAAATACATCGTTCGTGGATTGCGGGATTCAAAAGACTTTGGCTACGAACGTAGCATCGCTCAGATGAATTATGAAATTTCTGGCATAGAAAGTGTGTTCTTTATGACAGTTCCCGAATATACAGCGATCAATTCGACGATTGTGCGCGAAATACATAAAAGCGGAGGATCAATGGAATTGTTTGTAACGAATGCCGATGAGCTCGTTAATGAGAATGGGAAGCAATAATGTTTTTCTGAAAAATTAGACTATGCTAAAAGTAATCCTGTGTTTTTTACTACTGTTAGTTGTACCCGTTATAACTGCTCAGCGTGTATCAACCATAAAAGGACATGCGCCCGGTTATGTAGGTGAACAAGTTCAGTTATTTGCTTATGAGGATTATCTTTCACGGTTAAAAGTACAACTTGCAACGACCAAGGTGGATTCAGACTCCACATTCTCGCTTTCATTTTACAACAAGGAGGTGCGCAAATTGCGCGTAGAGATCGGGAGTAATCATTTTCATATATATGTTACACCAGGAGGCTCCTACGAACTATACGTTAAGCATCGCAATCCTTATATTGATCAGACTGAAAAGGTCGAAGCAGAATTTTTCTTCATCGATCTCGATTCTACTGATATTAATTATAAAGTGCTCATGTTTGAGGAAAGGCAACTTGATTTTTTGAAAAAGCGCTATTCCAGGAGTAAACTGAGATCACCTGATTTTATGGCTCATTTGGATACCTTTAAAGCAGCAATAGCGGAGAGATATGCCGATGACTCAAGTCAATTCTTCAAAAATTATGTGCGATATAGTTTTGCATCGCTTGATAATTTACCTTATAACGGACATCGAAATAGGTATGAGAAGTATGATTTTTATATAAAACCTCAGACGGTGCTCTATCAAAATGATCGATATATGGATTATATACTGAATTATTACGAAAATTACAGCACTGAATTGGGGAATAAACTTAACCAAAAATTTTATGAGAGCGTGATTAGAAGTAGCCCGACGTTGGCCATGAACGCATTGGGAGGCGACTATGCACTGGATAATATTCGTTTGCGCGAATTTATATTAGTTAAGATGCTAGGGGATGTCTTTTATTCAAATGATTATCCACAAACAAATATTATGACTATGCTTGACAGTATCGAGCACCATTCACTTTTTGATGAAAATGGGAGCGTGGCGAAAAATTTAAAATATCGATTGATGGATCTGGTTCCAGGTGCTCAAATGCCACAATTTATTGTTCAGGGTAAAGATAAAAAATGGTCGCGTAATGATTTTTCAGGGAAGCATTTGTACATACACTTTATTCATTTGGGATCGGAACAATCCTTACAAGATTTAGCTTTACTTACTCCGCTTTATAACGATTATAGTAAGTATACGGAATTTTTAACAGTAATTGTTACCGAGGATCGAGAAGCTTGGTTGGAGCAGCAAAATAGCTTTATTAAAAAGCATAAAATAAGTTGGCCCATTGCCGTATTAGAGGAGAATGATGAATTACTCGACCGGTTTAATGTGACGTCTTACCCCCATTATTTATTGATGGATGCAACTGGGAATATTGTAGCGGCACCCGCTTACTCGCCGCGGCCAAATAACGAATATGAAACCATAGGAAACCTTCTTTTTGCCATCGACAAGCGCCAAAAGCGGTTGAAGAATAATGAGTAATGACGATATTGAAGTCTATTCTCATAGGATACTAGTTAAAATTGATGATGCTATGCGTTCTCTTTATTGTGAGTGATCTAAAGACTATTCAATATGTTTTAAAGCGTATTTTAATTGAACTGAATGTTCTTGACGCTCTCTTGTATTGAGTGGTATTGGTGTTATTGATAACACAAGGACATAAAACAAAAAAGGTGAGACTTAAACAGCCTCACCTTTTACTCTTTAATTGAATAAATTTTTCAACTAGTTATTGATATCAATCACTTCAACTTCAAAAGTTAAATCTTGTCCAGCAAGAGGATGATTACCATCAACAACAATTGCTTCATCTTTTACTTCTTTTACTACCAGTTGAATCTCTTGACCTTGAGGTGTAGTAGAGACGAGTCCCATTCCTACTTCAGGCTTGATATCTTCTGGTAAACGATCTTTCGGTACTTCTTGAACCAGTTCTTTTCTTGGCTCACCATATGCTTCATCAGAAGGAACTTCAATCGTTTTCTTCTCATTGACTTTCATATCGATAACACCGTTCTCAAATCCTGGTATCAACTGACCTTTACCTACTTCAAACTCCATAGGGTCACGCTCCAAAGAGCTGTCAAATACCTCTCCATTTGCTAATTTTCCGGTGTAATGTACTTTCACCTTGTCATTTTGTTTTACTTGACTCATAAAAACTTTGTTTGTAAATTAAATACTTGAATAGCGCCTTTTTAACGCTATTCAAAACAAAAGTACGGGTTCTTATAAGAATGCCCAAATATTCACGCCGTTAATACAAAAGTGTTTCTTTTTTACAACACTGTTTCGTTGCTTAGTATGCTGTGAATTTGTTCTTGTACACTTCACTAGTGAGGAAACAAACGACCCTTACAACAGAAGTTTAGAGCTGTAAATTTTTGAGTGTTGAGCAAGATTTTTGCGGTCTTCTTTCAATTTTTTTGAAGACAGGTAGTATTTATGAACCTGCTGTGGTTTAATGGATTGATTATTATATCCAACGCTCATTTGACCATCAAACTTGTGGGATAAACTTAGAAAAAAATAGCTTGTAGGTCAATTTTGACAAAACGGTCAACGCTATTTAGGGAAGCGAATTTTACACTCCTTAAACCTTCCTTCCGTATTCAATAGTTGTTATGCTGAGAAGTTCAAAGTACCACGGTTCCACATTCTACGGTTCTACATTCTGTGGTTCATTAAATCCTCCGATTAGCCAGTAGCACCGGGGGTTCTCCGTTAAAAGGATTTGACTTTCCAATCGTCCTGGCGGGAAGCCCAGCAGCACGCATAACACTCCTGTCACCAAAGCGACTGCGAATATCATCCATCGCTTGATAAAGGTTGCTGTGTCGTACATCGTCGGTGAATAAATTAATTTGATGACTACCGTTGACGAGATGACTCAATCGAACACCGATCAATCGAATACGAATCCCTCTATAATAGATCTTGTCAAAGAGTTCGAGTACCAGCGGAATAATTTCATGGTCTGCCGCTGTATAGGGAATCTTTTTCTGCAGGGTTTTTGTCTGAAAGTCCGAATAGCGCACTTTAACAGTTACGCAAGCACATACTTTTTGAGCCCTGCGCAATTGAAAGGCGAGGTTTTCGCCCATAGCGGAAAGAATACTTTTTACTTTGAGTATGTCAATCGTATCCTGGTCAAAGGTACGTTCGGTGGAGATCGATTTACGTTCGCTGTACGGAATCACAGGAGAAGGATCTATTCCGTGTGCTTTCTTCCAGATGGTCCTTCCATTTTTGCCAAAAACCTGTTCCAATAACTCCATGGGCATTTCCTGTAGTGTATGGATTTTTTTGACACCGAGTCCACAGAACGTTTGGTAAGTTTTTAGTCCTACAGAAGGGATTTTACGTATCGACAGCGGACCCAAAAATGGACGCTCATGACCATGGTTGATATTAATCGCATTATTGGGTTTAGCTTCTCCCGTAGCAATTTTAGAAACGGTCTTGTTTTCGGAAAGTCCAAAAGAAATTGGAAGTCCTGATTCTCGAATGATCCGTTCACGCAACTCATCAGCATACTGCTTACAACCAAAAAAACGATCCATTCCGGTAAAGTCGAGGTAAAATTCATCGATAGAACTCTTTTCGTAAACGGGAGCTCCTTCACGAATAATTTCAGTCACAATCTTTGAATACTTGGTGTAAGTAGATGAATTTCCTTTGATAACAATAGCCTCTGGACAACGTTGCAGCGCCATTTTCATGGGCATAGCGGAGTGAATACCAAATTTGCGGGCTTCGTAGCTACATGATGCTACGACACCGCGATCACTGGTGCCACCAATCAGTATGGGTTTATTGTTCAACCGACTGTCGATTAGTCGTTCACACGAAACAAAAAATGTATCCAGATCCATGTGGACAATAGCGCGTTCCTTTTGCATAAGTACGGTTTTATAAAGATTAAAAAATTACAATTGGAACTGCATATCGAATTGCTCCTTTCGGATACAACAAAGGTAGGTTAAATTCTAAAAAGATTAAAATATAATCAATAAAAAGATTAAATAATAATCGAATTAAATCAGTTTTTTGCTATTGATTTGGGCTTCAGTTCATAGCAATAACATAAAAAAACTGCCCACCTTTCGATGAGCAGTTTGAATCTTAAAAGTTAATTTATTTCTTACAAGTGAATCACCTCATCATACGCTGCAGCGGCTGCTTCCATAACAGCTTCTGACATCGTTGGGTGAGGGTGAACTGTTTTGATCAATTCTTCACCGGTTGTTTCCAGTTTACGCACAGCTACGAGTTCAGCAATCATTTCAGTGACGTTAGCACCAATCATGTGGCCGCCTAGTAATTCTCCGTACTTTGCATCAAAGATCAACTTAACAAACCCTTCTTTTGCTCCGGCAGCACTCGCCTTACCTGAAGCAGAGAATGGGAACTTTCCAATTTTGAGATCATAACCTGCTTCCTTGGCATCTGCTTCTGTCATTCCTACTGAAGCGACTTCAGGAGAGCAATAAGTACAGCCCGGTATGTTGTTGTAGTTGATAGGAGCCGGCTCATGACCAGCTATCTTTTCAACACATGTAATTCCTTCAGCACTTGCGACGTGAGCGAGCGCCTGACCAGGAACGCAGTCACCGATCGCATAATATCCAGGAATATTTGTTTGGTAATAATCATTAACCATGATTTTCCCTTTGTCAGTGGCGATTCCTACATCTTCCAATCCAATTCCGTCAATGTTCGCTTCGATACCAACAGCTGAAAGTACTGTATCGCATTCAATCGTCTCTTCGCCTTTTTTCGTTTTAACCGTCACTTTGCAACCCTTACCGTCGGTATCCACTTTTTCGACAGAAGCATCGGTCATGATATTAATGCCTTTCTTTTTAAAGGTTTTACCCAATTCTTTCGAAACGTCTTGATCTTCTACAGGAACGATATTCGACATGTATTCAACTACTGTAACATCTGTACCGATAGAATTGTAAAAGTAAGCGAATTCAACGCCAATAGCACCAGATCCAACAACGACCATCTTCTTAGGTTGCTTCTTCAAGGTCATAGCTTCGCGGTAACCGATTACTTTTTTGCCATCTTGTTTCAAGTTGGGAAGTTCGCGCGAATGCGCTCCGGTTGCGATAATAACACCTTTATCCGCTTGATACGTTTCCTGCTTTCCTTTTTCGTCAGTAACTTCAACTTTTTTTCCAGCAAGAATTTTTCCAGTTCCTTTCAGTACGTCAATCTTGTTCTTTTTCATAAGGAATTGAACGCCTTTGCTCATTCCATCAGCGACGTCACGACTGCGCTTCACCATTCCTCCAAAATCTACTTTACTGTCTTTAACGGTAATACCGTAGTCTTCAGCGTGCGAAAGGTATTCAAATACGTTGGCACTTTTCAATAATGCTTTTGTTGGGATACATCCCCAGTTCAAACAAACACCACCAAGTGATTCTTTCTCAACTACAGCAGTTTTCAATCCTAACTGAGAAGCGCGGATCGCAGTAACATAACCACCAGGTCCACTTCCTACAACAATAATATCGTAACTCATATTCTTTAATTTTCTAGATTTCGTGCCACGAAGTTAATGAAAAGTCGAATAAAATAGGGGAGTGGTTGGTGAAATTTATGGAGAAAAGCAGGATTTGGAATGTATCTTCTGCAGAAGAAGTAGATATTATTGCAAGACCAGTGGAGGAGAGGTGTCAAACAAAAAAAGAGACTGCACAATGTACAGTCTCTTTCCTTAAAGCTATTTTTGTTGGGATAGAGTGAGTTACTCTTCGCTTTCGAGCTTCTCCAGTCGTTTACTGAGTTCGTCTATAAGCGCCTGTTGTTTGGCGTTCTGCTCTTTGAGGTGTTCAATTTCATTGGATTCAGTTGCCTCCGCAGTTTGCTCTGACTTCAAAGCATCTAATTCCTCTTGTTGCTTTTCAACCAGTGCCTTGAGCGCCTCAACCTTGCTGTCCTCTTCTTGAAGTGCCTTAATGAGTACGGGAATCAAGTCTGAGTAAAAAACACCCCATCTTTTCGCTTCCTGAACTTCTCTTATCGGTTCTTCCGTATCGGGATCTTCTCCGATTTTGACATAGTCTTTGGTTTTTACTACTTCCGGAACGATGTCATGAAGCTCTTGAGCAATTAATCCTATTTTTTTCTTCCCTTTCTGATCAGGAGAGCTAAGATGATCTTTCCAGTTAAAAGATACAGGCTTTAACTGCATTACTTCATTGAGTCCATAATTCAAGCTCTCGATATCTTTTTTGTCTCTGCGGTCGGAGGTGTTAATCGTACCGTTCGCAGCGAAAACTTCATCCCATCTTTGTCCTGTTGAACCGAGATCTTCTACTGCATCATCAGCGGGGCTAAAACGATTGTTAATCGTTGTTTCTGACGCTTCATCTGTAAAGTATTCTATCGACCCAATACCAATATTTGTTCCTGACGCCGACCCATTATCCACAGCAAATTCATAAGGATAAGTTGGACCATTACCCGAACCGATCAAAACACTATCACCGTCGTTCATAGTGCGCACAAAGTTGGGACCAACGCGTTCCCAATCGTCATCGGTTGATGCAAACGACCCTGCACTTACATCTATATCGAATAAGTTGATATCGTCCAATGCACAATCATACTGATAGGATGTACCGGCACCAGTAGTGAAGTGAAATCTTAACATGATGGCTTGGTTAGCATAAGCACCAAGATTAACAGTTTCGTCATTTTGCCACGCATTTCCTTGATCACCGCTAGTATTCCATTCATTATTCCAGGTAGTCCCACCATCGGTAGAGATGTCCAGATTCAATGTGCCATCAGTTTTTCCATCAAAGTACATATGGTAATCAAAAGAAACCGAAGGATCTGAACACGTCGTCATTTCTGACTGGAGAATAAATACATCACCTGAAGATGTACCACTTGTTTCACAATAGATGTACTCAGTTCCTTCATTTGCTCCTGATGGTCCAGTGCCTGTAGACCCAGTTGCACCTGAATTGGTTTCCCAAATGTCATCTCCGGAACCGTTTGACCAAGGTCCTGTTCCAGCTTCAAACCCTTCTTGGTTATCTCCACAACCTGGTTTTTTCCATATAGCATTACCATTATTATCTACAGATGTGAGAATTTTACCAGTCCCTTCTGAACCATCGACAATGCGAGCAGCATAAGTATCACCACCCAATTCAACAAATGTATTTCCATTTTCATGCTCAAAGCGACCGCCCCAGCCATTGGAGTGACCAAAAACACCGTAATTATCAGTACTGGATCCACCTGTTGATATACCAAGTACACCGACTTCATTTCCAGCATTGTCCAATGATCCTATACCATCAAAATTGGTACCCCCCTGAACACCGAGATAACCGTTCGTTGGACCAAACCTTCCTTCAGCCCGAACAGCTATGTCCTCTGCGTCATGGTCGACGTCTAATTTGGCACCGGGCGTATTCGTTCCAATTCCCACTTGGTCATTGATATTGGAAGGATACAAATATTCGTTTCCTGGATCGCGGTCCCAATATCCAGCTCCTGCACCGATACGCGTCCATTCTGTTCCATTCCAGTAGTAAAAACCTGGTGTAACATCATTCGCTGTTGCAGTGTTGTACACGAGTAAAGCTGTGGCTGGTGCTGTAATTGGAGCTGTATTGGTCGTTTGCACAAGAGCAACGCGGGGGATGAGCACCCCTTTATCCGTAAAGTCTACTTCGAGTCCGGCAGATGCGTCGGGTGCGTTCCCCGTCTCGTTAATACCTATGTTTTGCGACCATCCGGCAGATGCTCCTAATGTCAATAATAGAACTGTAGTATATAGCTTTTTCATGAGTTATTGTTGTTTAATAAGTTTATGCGTCAATGTTTGTTCAGGTGTAATTAAGTTAAGGATGTACATGCCCACAACGAGTTGTTGTGCATCGAAATAATAAAGGTTTTTCCCTTCAACCAAATGCAATGTTCTCGGTTCAGCTACGCGCTGACCAGTTGCAGCAGTAGCTGTAAGCGTAACAATCTGATCTTTTGGAGAGGTAATCGTCAATCCGTATTTGTCCTCTTTCAGGGTACTGACAATCCAGGAGAGTTCACCATTGTCACAAGGTGCGGCACTCTCAGCGCCATACGTTGTAGACTGACCATCATAGTCAACTTGAACTAAACGGTAATAGACAATTTCGTCTGCTGTCTTAAAATCCCGGTAACTGTACGATGTCGTGGAACTTGTCGTACCTTGTGCATCAATTGAGTTGACTTCTTCCCAGCTGTTTCCATCCAAACTTTTTTCTATGACAAAATGAGAGGCATTTTCTTCCGAAGCGGTCTCCCATTTTAAGTGAATGTAGTCCTCTTCACATGCTGCTGTAAACATAGTGAGGTCGACGGGGAGTGGATTCGTATCGTCAAAAATAGTCCACGCTTCGTACATTTCAGCCGGGGGGACGGTAATGTTCTCTACTTGCTGTGCAGGTGCATTGTCCGTACCAAACATTAAATTAATACCTGGCCCTCCACCTGTCCAACTGTCTGTCGTAGAATTGTACCGTTGAGCAAACATATTTCCAGGCGCTACAATGTTTCCCGCTGTTTCATCGGGGTCGTATGCCATGGTCATATTCACTTCGGGACGCGTAGAGTAGTTCATGGCATCTATAATCCAAAAGCGATCTAGAATGTAGTCGGAATTATCAACGGTTTCTGTGTTTTGGTCTAACACATGATTCACCATGGTGGCGTACGGCGCATTGTTAATGGCCGTAGGGTAGGTCGAGAAGTCAATGTGTGTCCCACCGCTCCCGGGAGTGGTAATGGAATAAGTTAAAGGCATCTTTACATCTGTACCTGTTCCGGTTGTATAAGGAACGGTGTAAGTACCTGAGGTTGATCCGATATTCCAACGTACTTTGTTAAATTCATTTTCTGAGATTAAATTTCCTCCCGATCCCGCAGTGATGAGGGCATTGCCATTGGGATTGTCCACCACAAGGTAAATAGGAGTGATTTGAGTTCCACCATCCATGATCATATAAACATCATCATTCATGACGAGTTGAGCTTGACTGAATACAGCTGGGCTGGCGAGAGTCAAATAAACAGCAATGAGTGATGCTAAAAAAGAATTGCTCACGGCAGGTGTAGTTTTATAGTATAGCATAGTGCACATGTTTGAAGTTTGAACTTCATTCACTAACAAAGCTATACGTTACCTTTAATTTTTAATAATTATTTAACCTCAAAAAAGCAATTATTTAAATTTAACACGTATTTGAATTAATTGGTTAATTAAAAAAACACATCAATAATAGGTTGTTCAGGTGGTTGCTAAAGTGTAATATAGTTGTTAATGCTTGTATATAAGCAGGTTAATATACTCAACCCCTGTAGGTGTTTTTTCGTAGACTGAACTTGAAGCTTTCCAGTTAATGACTAGCCTGAATTACTCCATGTTCAATCTTTCAGAAAATTAGTTAGAATACGGGATTTCGGAATCCAAACCGTTGCCACATTGTTGGTTATTGCGTGGAGTGAAATAAAAGAACTCCTTATTAAGACGTAGTTTGATATTATTCAATAATTAACTTGGAGGTGTGTACATGATGATCCGTTATGATCTGAACCTTGTAAACACCACTGTTAAAATTCTGAACATCAACAGAATGCTTTTGTTTTCCCCGCTTGAAATCAACTTTACGGTGATAAACCTCATCTCCCTTCATCGACATTAAGTGAATATCGTATTGACCGTCTTTAGGAAAGTCAAATACAATATCTACGCGTTCTTTTGCTGGATTCGGGATGCAAACTATGGATGATTGCTCTGATAATCGGTTAACACTGCTGATTCCAGAATATTCGGTATTACCGTGAATATCTACAATACCTAATTTATAATACGAAATGCCTGTAAGCGGTTGTTTGTCAATAAAGTAATAGTTAATGAGCTCATTACTGTTTCCTGCGCCGCTGACCTCGCCTATAACTTCAAAATCTTTACCATCACGAGAGCGAAGGACCTGAAAATAGTCATTCTCACGTTCTGAAGCGGTTGACCAATTCACGGCAACAGTCTCATCGAGATTTTCAGTATTAAAATCGTCCAACGTCACAGCCAACGGACAGGATATTTGAAACGTTGCTGTCACTGTGTTACCGCAAGCATCAGTTACATCAGCGGTATAGGTGTCACCTGTCGTAGCGTTACTCACATCAATGGTAGGCGTTGTTTCTCCCGTACTCCAGTTGTAGGAATATCCAGGAACCCCATATTGGGCATTCGGATCCAATGTAGTTGTTCCAGTGCAGCTGGAAGCAACAATTGACGTTGATCCACTTCCTGTTGTGTTGTCTCCTAAGGTTTCGAGTGTGCGGCCTTCTAAAGTAACACTCCAGGAATTGTTAGGCATCCATTGGCAATTAAATCCACAGAAATCACCATAGTTGCAATAACAATATGAATTACTGATTTGAAAAAGTTCAGTTCCAACGCAAACGTTTGGTGTGCATGTTACTAATGATGAAATATCAAATCCTCCAGCTGGAGATGAGCAAGTACCTGGTGAATCACCACCTGGTGACCCGCAAGAATAGTAACCATTGGTACCACAGGGACCAGTTATTTCAAAACCCGCTTCACTCATCCAACAAGCGAACCAACATCCACCTGCATCTGTAATATACTCTGCTTCAAAACTTGCTCCAGTGAGTTCTGAGTTCGCTGGTCTCGGAACAAACAAATTATAACTACAGGCACCATTAGGTCCTGCACAATAATCACCATTATATCGGAAAGACTTCAACCCTGCTGTAAATGTAGCAGAAGAAGTGATTAATGGATCAACGATAACAGGATATTCGGTAGAATCACTAGCTAGCCAATCTACCGGCATGAATAAGTCCAGACGGTCACCATACTCATAAAACAAATTGATTGGTCGGGTTTTCGATTGACTTTGATCGTAACAATATGCTTTTTTAATGCGAAATAACTCTTGCCCCGCATTGTTCTCTATTACATAGTCACCATAACGATGGTTCAAGCTATCAAACTCCTCACTTAATGTGTCCGTTTCAATTGTATGATTTTCAGGGAGTAATAAGTTGTCAGAAAACTTAAGATGTTCGACACCATCTAAATATGACAATTCATTTTTAATGATGTAATTCGTTTTTATGCGGTCTAAATCAAATTTAATCTGAATATCAATTCCTTCCCAGGCATCAATTATTTTAATTCCTTCTTCGCCAACTGTATGATTTGACCAGTCCGCTTTGCCTTTGCTCACTTCATTTCCGTTTTCCTGAACTAAAATCAGTTCGAGGTCATTATTAAAAACGAAAGCATCGTTTGAGGTTTTAAAACCAGTGTTCTTTTCACCTGTATTAATAAAAGTAGGTGTGCCTTGCTTCTCACTTTCATAATAGTTCGATGATTTCTTTTCGAGACGAGGATCGTAAGTCATTAAAAAACCATCCTCCTTGTAATGTACCTTACCCAATGTAGCTTGAGAAAAATAATGTTTTCCCTGTGAATCTTTTTTAACAAATAGTTTCGTCGAATCTGTTCGTTTTTGAATAAGTTCAAAACAATCTTCACATGGAGCTTTGTATGGAATACTCCCAAATTCTGGATGATCGTGAAGTGAATCAGGTACAAGTTCACGCATCTCCTCAGTAATCAATTGCTCTCGCTCTGAAAAGGAACTGAAATTGTATTTTTTCTCACTCATCTGAGCAGTTAGTGTTCCCACAAAAAAAATTAAAAGTGCTGAACTGAGAATATTAATTTTATCCATAATGAATAGCTATTTTAAAATACTAATTTACATAAAAACAGTAGTTTAAAAAAATAATTGCAGCAATTCTTATACTGATAAATATCAGTTTTTATTTTTCGCTGGCCAGGTCTCAAAAGTACTGTAATAACGCGAGGTTGCTATTCTATCGTATTTGATGCTATGATTGGGCTTATTCAAGTGCCGTTTCTTCAATATTCGCAGTGATCGCATTGAATAATTCAGCGTTGGTTTTCATTTCAGGATTTAAAATAATTTTCCGCACGACCCGAATGATAGTTCCATTCTTTTAATTTCGCAAGAAAAAACATGAATTACACTGTTTCTATAGCCTCTCCACAGCAACAATATATTCAGTTTAAATGTGAATTTAATACGGACAAGCGTACTACGGAACTCAAGTTTCCTGCATGGCGCCCCGGTCGCTATCAAATGGCGGATTTTGCCAAAAACGTGAATCATTTTCAGGTTTTTGCGGAACATGGTAAAGCCTTGCCGTTCCATAAAACAGATAAAGGTACATGGCAGGTCGAAAATGGTGATGAACAGAAGTTTTATGTTCAGTATAGTTACTATGCTGCGGAAATGAATGCAGGATCCAGTTTTTTGGATGCTCGTCAACTGTACGTCAATCCAGTGAATTGTTGTTTGTTCAATCCCGATCAATACAATGAGTCTATTACCGTTCAGTTAGAGATTCCCGATTCATGGGAGGTGGCCAACAGCTTGCCGACAAACAATCGTAAATTCGAAGCAGCAAACTACGATGAGCTTGCCGATAGTCCCTTTATTTGCTCTGCAGAACTTCAACATGCCACCTATGAAGTAGAAGGGGTGTTGTTTCATATTTGGTTTAATGGACCGGTTAAGCCAGCATGGAATCAGCTCATGCGGGATTTTGAGCTTTTTACACAAAAACAGCTGGATAAATTTCTCGAATTTCCGGTTCAGGAATACCATTTTTTCTTTCAAATATTACCCTATAAGACTTACCATGGTGTAGAACATGAAAAATGTACGGTGATTACAATTGGTCCTAGTTATAGTATTTTTAAAGAACTATATACCGAATTTCTGGGAGTGAGCTCACACGAACTTTATCATACCTGGAATGTAAAATCAATACGTCCTGCTGAAATGATGCCTTACGACTTTACGCGTGAAAATTACTCAAAAATGGGGTATATCGCAGAAGGAATCACTACTTATATGGGAGATTTAATGCTGTATAAATCTGGTGTTTTTTCATTGCGGCAATACATTAAAGAGATGAATGCGCAATTGCAACGGCATTTCGATAACTTCGGACGTTTCAATTATTCAGTAGCCGAATCCTCCTGGGATACCTGGATTGATGGTTATGAAAGAGGAGCTCCGGGACGTAAAGTGTCAATTTATACAGAAGGATGTTTGTTGGCGTTTATCGCTGATGTACTCATATTAAGAGCGACAAGTAACAAGAAAAACCTGGATGAAGTGATGAAGAGCCTGTATTATGAATTTGGTAAGAAGGGGATTGGCATCACTGAGAAAGATTATCAGCATGCACTCGAAAATGTATCGGGGATTTCTTTTCAGTGGTTTTTTGACGACTATGTGCATGGGACAAAGGCTTATAATGCGCTTCTCGTAGACTGTTTTGAACATATTGGACTTGATTTGAGGCATGAACCTGTAGATGATGCA
>CAJXMN010000074.1 GCA_913056215.1 uncultured Flavobacteriales bacterium
TTCTTGTTTCTCTTTCCCATCATTACAAAGTTTGAGCATTTGAGCACCTTCAAAATGAATCACTATTAAAACCTTCAATATTCATTGTAAACAATGCTTCAGGTAAAATTACAAATTTTAGAACACAGTGAATTTAAAATATTGGATTTCGTATTACTCAGGAGGTAAATCCATTATTCTCAATAGTCGCCGCAAGGCATTTTGATTACTCTCCGAATCAAGTGCATCGCGAATCTTTTGTTTTTCTTGTTTAGTCAGATGCCAAGACAGCGCAATTCGATCCTCAAAATCTTCTCTGAGATTAAAGGTAATCACATCTATCGGAAAGTCTAAACTGCGAACTGCCGTCGAAAACAATTCGTCTTGATTGAAATCCTGAACGCGCGGGAAGTTTCCGTACATATTGCTAAAGGGAAGAAACATACGCTCAATCAATCCAATTTCCTCATAACTTTCACCTTTAAGGGTTTTCTTTGAATCCCTGATTTTAAGAACAATTACACCGCTTGTGTTTTCCCGAATCCATTTTCGCAATGACAACAAATAGCGAACCGTCGTTTTCGTACCATAATTATCGCGAATTCCTGCATCCATAATTTGCATTCCGGGAGAAGTCGGCATCGTTACCATAGGCATAATGTATGGAAATGTAGCGCTCATCCGCATCACAGATGTAAATCGCACCTCTTCAGGGTTGAGCGAACTAAAATATTTAAGGTATTCTATGTTCTCGATTTGAGGGTTTAAACCAATTCGTTTATCTAATTGGCTCGTGGCTTGTAAATAGCCATGATGCTGAGAACTAATTAACAGCCTTCTTCCATCATTAATGATCGTAGGAGTAAAAATAAAAGTAGGTACGCTTCCCGATTGTTCAATGGCTTTATACTCTCCAAGTGTTCGATCAAAAACACCGTCTAAATTTTCTTTTAGTTCTTCTTCAAAAGCAAAACCACGATCTTTCGAATACCATCTCCCGTTAATCTCAACTTTTTGAAATCGAAAGAAAATGTCACTCGTTGAAATTGAGAAGGACAAACGATTCAAAAGGTCGCTCGATAATTTAGAGACGTATCGTTTATCCAGCCGATCGGCTATCAAGCTATCTTGCTCCATAATCTGCAATTCACGAAAGTAGGCGGCTCCAATCATCCCTCCAGAAGCTCCCGTTACCATTTGAACGTTGGGAATGAATTTTCGTTGTGACAGACTATCGACACGACGTAATACGTTGAAAGTCCAGGTAGCACTGCGCAATCCTCCCCCACTCGTATTGACAATAACAAGTTTGGGTTTTGTAAACCCTGATTGTTTCTTCCAATTTGTCAGTGTCTTCACATATCGCTGATAATCGCGTTGGACAACACTATCTTCATAAGATAACGTATCTATTCCACTTTGACTATAAGGAATTAAATCCTCCTGTTCATAGGATAATCCAAAAGCATAACTCTGAAATTGAAAAAGTTGCGTTTCCTTACTCAGAAAATTAATGATGAGAAACAAACCGATGAGTACAACGTAGGTCCAATTTTTCAACCATGAAAAAAAAGCGCTTACTAACATAATGATAATAGTAAACAGCATCATTATACTCACGCTTGCAGGGACTTGAAAAAATTCATGATCACGAAAGAAACCAATCGCAAAGAAAGAAAGAATCAAAATCACCTCAAAAAAGGAAGCGTTGATATGATTTTGACTAAAAACCTGATTCAGTAATTGGCGATCATAATGCATAGAACTGCGGGATTTTTTGATCCGCAGACCTGTTCCAATATAAAAATAGCGATCCAAATTTTTTCTTAAAAAGTCTTCATACCAAGTCTGCTTTCTATGCAAAGAAGCATTGACATTACTACTTTTTTTAACGAAGTCTTCCGATCGCTTACCCGTAAGCTTGAACAAGTCTTTATTAGTGGGAAAGAAGTACAAAAATGCAATACTTATAAAAAGAATTACTCCCAACAGCAAACTTCCAATCTGTGTCCATATTTCTAAAATAGATACAAACTCCTGGGTCGTTTGAAAATTATAGATCTCCACGATCAAGTTCACCAGGAAGATCAAAGGGATCAAACTATTATTCATGGAAAACTTAAAGAATGGTCGAGACAACGTGGCGATAAATGGATATTTCGGTCCGAGTTGAATGTAGGAATACGTATGAAAGGCCATAATGAAACCACCGAAGCTGAATCCAACAAGTAAAAAAGCCAAATAATTAGAGCTTCCCAGGTATTCCGGAGAAAGAAATAAATACGGTAATCCTATTCCTATACCAGCTTGACTATTAATAATGGCGAAAAGAAAGATCCAATAAAATAATACGATGAGATTGTATTTGAGCTGCGAAAAAAGCAGATGAATTGGGAAAAATGCCCAAATCGCTTTAAAAAATGCTCCAACTCCTTTCATGTTTGCCATTTGCTCATTACAATAATACTACGTTTTCAATGATTTACCATGCATTTCTATAAAATCAGTCACCAAATAAGCCAGTGCCTTTCCAACCCATGCCGCTTCTCGATCAGTTTTTGGAGCTGCTTCTGGCAAATGTAGGTAATCCACATTCGATAGGGCTCCAAAAGTTCGAATATATTGTCTCGCAACATGTAATGAGATTCCTATTGGAGTCATAGCGCTACTCGGCATATAAGCTATCGCATCCATATCCAATTCCAATCCAACATGAGAATTGTTTTTCTGGAATCGCTCTTGAAGCGCAAAAAAATCTTCCAAATAACTAACTTCCTGATCCAAATAACTGGTATCGAAGGTGAAATAATGATTATCTTTTCTTAAATCATCTATGATTTTTTGACTGTTGTAGCGTGGATGAAGGCCAAAAACATGGTACTTATCAATAAAGCCCTCATCAAATGCATAAGAGAAAGAATTCCCACTGTGCCTTCCTTCGAGCGATCTATAATCAGCATGAGCGTCCAAATTAACAATAGTTAATCGTTGGCTCAACTGTTGTGACTTAAAGCGAATCAGAGGAAAAGCATTATTGTGCCCACCGCCTACAACTATAGGAACTTGACCTTCATTGATAACATCAGTCAATACATCATGAACAAAATCATCCAATTCACTGACGTAATCGTACAAAGCAACATGAGGTTCCTCGCGTTCCATTTGAATCGTACCCCAAACACATAATGATTCGCCCGAAAGGAATTCATTCGACTGCATATTCAGCAATTTAGAGAGGAACGCTTCACCTCCATTTTCAGCTCCTGACTTTCCATGATTAGCTCGGGGACCGACACTCTCAGCAATCACAAATAAAACATACTTTGCCTCTTCTATTGATGCCAGACGTTGTCCAAGTTTTGTCTCACCCGCGCGAGCAGAAACGAAACGTTCAGCCGCAGTTTTATCCAGTCGCTCCAACGAAAAGTTGTTCTTTGTACTCTTCATAAGTTTTCAATATGATTTCAATAGTTACTCATCAAACAAAGCCATAAAAGCTGATGGCGGTTTACTTGGGCGCATTGAAGTTTTATCAACAAAAACCAATGTTGTCGTGGCCGTTGCAATCAAGCGATCGGTTTCATTGTATATTTCATAATCGAAAGTAATACGAGCACCAGCAATACTTTTAATGTGCGTAACTATTCTTAATTCATCATCATATTTTGCTGGAACCTTATACTTTACGTGATAATCGCTGACAGGTAGCATTACTCCCATGTTTTCTAATTCGCGATAAGACATCCCCAACGACCGCAAGGCTTCAACACGCCCCACTTCAAAATACTGAGCGTAGTTACCGTAATAACAATACCCCATTTGATCAGTCTCACCATAACGTACACGTAACTTGGTCGATTTCGTCAGCAATGATTCTGTTTCTTCCCGCATTTTTTAAACAAATAAGCGTTAATAATTAAAAAAGGTTCTGTATATTCGAAGTGACAAATTGCATATAGCAGAGACGCAACAGAATACGCAATTTTATCGATGAAAATAACATTTTATTACGACGAAAAAGCAATCTTGGCAGATAATTTAAAATTATTTTAAGGTGTAAAACTTTTTAAAAAGTCAATAGGTATTTGATTTTTTTTTTAACTTTTTTCTGTAAATATTTGTTCTATCGAAATTGATAAAAATAATCGGCACGCCGATCGAAATAGATTTGCTAAAAACGCTTTAAACGAACTAAATGAGTAAGTTACACGAACAAAAATGGGAAGCCTGCCTCAAAGTTATTAAGGATAATATTCCGTTACAGGCCTTTAAAACATGGTTCTCTCCTATCGTTCCCATGAAATTGGAAGGAGACGTACTCACTATTCAAGTCCCCTCACATTTTTTCTACGAATGGTTGGAAGAGCACTACATCGGTCTTTTAAAAAAAGTAATTAAGAAAGAACTAGGGGCTAACGGGCGATTAGAATACTCAATTATCATGGAGAAAAACTCTCCAAACTCTACTCCATACACTGTAAACTTACCAACTTCGGGTAAAAGCTCACTTAAGAATGCACCCGTGACCGTCCCTTTGGATGTTAATGAAAAAGAAATTCGTAACCCGTTCGTGATTCCTGGGCTCAAAAAAGTCAATGTCGATGCTAATCTCAACCCGTCGTATTCTTTTGAAAACTTTGTTGAAGGAGACTGCAATCGATTGGCGCGTTCTGCAGGATACGCCGTAGCCAACAAACCTGGAGGTACAGCATTTAACCCCCTTCTCATTTATGGAGGCGTCGGACTTGGTAAGACGCACCTTGCCAATGCGATTGGTATTGGCATTAAGAATCAATTTCCCAACAAAACAGTTTTGTATGTTGGTTCTGAAAAGTTTGCGCATCAATTTATTGATTCGATCAAAAACAATACAACGAATGACTTCATCCATTTTTATCAAATGATGGACGTCCTGATCATTGATGATGTTCAATTTTTCTCAGGAAAAGAAAAAACCCAGGATGTTTTCTTCCATATCTTCAACCACCTGCATCAAAATGGTAAGCAAATCATTTTGACCTCAGATAAAGCACCTGTAGAAATGCAAGGCATGGAGCAACGCCTCCTGAGCCGTTTCAAATGGGGACTTTCTGCAGATCTTCAATCACCTGACCTGGAGACGCGAATCGCTATTCTTGAAAAGAAAATGTACGGAAACGGTATTGACTTACCCAAAGACGTGGTGGAGTATTTAGCTTATAGTATTAACACCAATATTCGGGAGATGGAAGGTGCATTAACTTCTCTGTTAGCTCAGGCTTCGCTGAATAAAAAATCAATAACTTTAGAATTGGCTAAACAGATGATCGATAAGTTCGTGAAAAATACAGCGCGCGAAGTGTCGATCGAATATATTCAAAAAGTGGTTTGTGATTATTTTGATCTCGAAATAGAAATATTAAAATCAAAAACGCGTAAACGAGAAGTTGTACAGGCGCGTCAAATTGCGATGTATTTTTCTAAAAAGATGACCAAATCATCACTGGCGAACATTGGTGCTCATTGCGGCGGTAAAGATCACGCTACCGTACTCCACGCATGTCGCACAGTAAATAACCTTTCAGAAACAGATAAGCAATTTAAAAATTACTTGACAGAACTTGAGAAAAAACTGTCAATGCAGTAAAAATCAACAAATACACACATACAAAGTCGGAGTTTAATATAAACTTCGACTTTTTTGTTTTCATAATAACACTTCTAAGCTGTAATCACTTATCCGTGTTTAATAAACCAATCATCTAATTATTAAAGTTTTATCATAAAAAAAGGGAAGCTTTCACTTCCCTGATCATGGAGCTATACGTCCAAGTATTTATTTAGGCATCCTTAGTTTTGCTCCTTTGGTTTCCATTTAAACATAATCCATGAATGGAAGTCAAGCGACATCAACTAATTTGGCCGTACTCATGCTTTAATCATCTTCATTTCCGAAACGCTCAATGACTTGTTGCGTAACTCCTGTATGACTGAAACCTCCGTCATGAAATAAATTCTGCATCGTTACATATTTCGTATAATCGGAGAACATAGAAATACAATATGCTGCACAAGCTTCTGCTGAAGCATTCCCCAGCGGGCTCATCTGATCGCTAAAATTGATAAATTCATCAAATCCTTTAATCCCTTTTCCTGCCGTTGTTACTGTAGGAGATTGAGAAATCGTGTTCACCCGAACTTTTTTCTTTATACCATAGTGATAACCAAAGCTGCGCGTAATTGATTCTAAAAGCGACTTAGCATCAGCCATATCATTGTAATCTGGAAATATACGCTGTGCAGCGATATAGGTCATTGCCAACACAGAACCCCACTCGTTGAGGGCATCTTGCTTCATTGCCGTCGCTAAAACTTTGTGAAGGGATCCTGCTGAGACATCGAGTGTTTGGTTATAAAACTTGTAATTAATATTCGTGTAGTGCTTTCCTTTTCGAACATTCGGAGACATTCCAATCGAATGAAGAATAAAGTCCAGTTTCCCACCTAAATGCTCCATTGACGATTCTATAAGATTTTCAATGTCCTCCTCACTTGTCGCGTCCGCTGGTATAACTTTGCTGTTGGTCTTTTCTGCCAAATCGTTGATTTCCCCCATACGCATGGCTATTGGTGCGTTTGTTAAAACAAACTCAGCACCTTCTTCTTTCGCCATTTCAGCAACTTTCCATGCAATTGACATGTCGTTGAGGGCTCCGAAAATAATTCCTTTCTTACCTTTTAATAAATTGTTTCCCATTTCTATCGAGTTTGGAACAAAAATAGAATTAATATTGGAAATTCTTAAGGTATTTCGTTGAGGGAAACACAACCATTTCCTTAATTTCGTGTTGTAGAAAGGTAGAAAACATACAATATGGCCAAAAAAAACGAGCAGCAGGACAATAAGAAGCAAAGTGAGAAAGTTGATTTCCAAAATCCGATCGACCCGGATAAAATAACTGAAAATCCGCACAACCTTCCCTACGCGCACAATACAGGCAGCGCGGTAGTTAAACCGGAAGATGAAGGTAAGCTCAAAGGTAAAGCGATGAATGCTATGGAACATCAAACCGACATGCAGCTCGATCAACTCTACAAACAAATGCAATTGCTGGCAGATCAAGCGAAGGGCTTACAGCAAAGGAAACAAATTTCTGAAAAAATCTACGACGCTGAAATGCGTTTCGAACCCTTAATTAACCATACCTACCACCTCTATCTGAAAAAAAATGAGAACTATGTACTTTCGCTCATCGCACCTGAACAATGGGGTAGATCGGGAGACCAATTTGAATTTATTGCTACTGTTCGATTGCTCGCTGATCACACGTGGGATATTATTGAAAAATCTGAGCAAGCCGATTTATAATCGTATGCGTAACTGGGCTCCTACCTCGCTACGTACATTTCCCTGAATTGTCTCCGGTCCGGAACTCAGTGAACCTTCTCCGTCGAAAACAAAAGCAGCGTAGCGTAACCAGAGATCGCATTTTCCATTCATGAAAGTATAGCGTACCATTGCATATCCACGGCTTCCCTGTCCAAAATAAACAGGAATACTAAAAACATTCTGCAAATTATATTCGTAGGAATAAATCCTCACATCATAACTTTCCGTATCGAAAATGGCATATCTAAAGGTGAATTCCAGTGGAAAACCTTTACTGCGGTAAAGCAAATCCTGACTCACCGAAAATCCGTCCTGAAAGCCCATACTTTCTCGAAAATCTGTAACATAATCAACTCTTGACTTCAATTGCCATCCCCCCTGTAACTTGAACCTACCACTCAAGCGATATGTTCGTTGTGTATAAGTTTCCACAGGCCGAATATTCGTCTCATAATCTCGGCTATTTTGCATTTTTTGTTGTTCACGCACCCTCAAAAATAATTCGAGATCTGTTCTGGGGCGATATTTAAGCTGCCCAAGAACTTCATGCCCTTCACTTGGTGCATCGACGCGAAAACGCAACCAGGGAGAAGAAAAGAAATCCACATAGGTATTAAGACTCCAACTGTCAGAGAGGTCAAATTGCCCACCCAAATAAAACCCTCGCTCATTAATTGGACGACTCGACTCACCAAAAGCTCTGGCGTAAAACGCATGGTAATCCTTGGGGTAATTCCTGTACATAGCACTTAATGAAGCACTCTTACTCAAAGCAACAGAAGCACCTTGTAAAACAGCGACAGCATTCGAAGAACGACTTTGCGACACTTCACCAAAAATACTGAGGTTTCGATAAATATAAGAGTAATCAGCACTGATGTTCGTCAATTCATCCCCACCAAACTCATACTTATTTACCAATCGATCGGCGCGAGCATAAGGCAAGTCAAATCGCTGCGTAATCGCCGATACTCCAACCTGAAAACCGCGATATTCATATTTTAAATTGCTACCCAAAACCGTTTCCTGAAGGCTATTTTTTCGCTCGAGCTCTGAGGTTGTTCGGTGGAACCCCGAAAGATTAATAGAAGAAGCCATCCGAGCCTCTGCACCGCTCTCTAAAGTATCCACTACTTGCAATGATCCGTCCACACCTTTCCGCGACGCCCATGTGGTTAACGAAAGTCCTTTCCAGCCTAACTCTATACCTCCTCCACGCATGAATCGCGTTTCATCAACAGACGCATAAGGGCGCAATCCCCTAGCGTTTTTACGTAAATTTGTAGCATCCACCGTTTTGTTAAAGGCGTAACCCGTCCAAAATGCTAACGCCTGTCCCAGTTCTACTTGAAAATCTCCTACAGCAACTTTTCGAAGAAATTTACTGTCATTACTATAGTACGCATGGCCACTGTAAAAATCAAACCCCTGTGGTTGTGTTTTTCCAAAAAGTTGTTCACCTGCATCCTTTTCCATCGTTATGCCAATGCTTAGGTCCTTCTTATGCGTGTAACGAATCCGCGAGTACACTTTATCTGGACTTCCCCAATAGTAAGAATTGCTCTCTTCTTTTTCTTCATCACTCACCTCCTCATACCCTCTCTTTTCTTCTAAAACTCGTTGATAACGAAAATAAGCTTCCAACTTTCCGTCTTTTACATATTCGAGCCAGTCGCGCTCTTTTTCTTCCTCCAGCGGAGCTACAACAATGAAAGGGAGTACATTTTCCAGGGTCGGAATATCCCAATACTTTAAATCAGTGAGTTCATAAACGGTTGAGAAGCCGTTACGCTTTTCACGTTCCTCAATGAGTTCATTGATTTGAAAATCTGAAAGCAGGCGCAATTCTTGTAAATCATCACGAGAGGCATCATTCAAATTTAGTGGATGGTCATAATAGTAATAGAGCAAATCGAAAACATCTTCTAACGAAATATTTTCTGCTTCCAACTCCTCAGCGATAAACTCAATACGTTGCTGTATGACATCGTTTTTCTTTTGCGTCAACCCCATAAAAGGTAAGAAGAGCAAAAAGGCAACTCCTATGTGGCGAAGCGTGATCATTCTTTCTTTGGGTTGTAGAAATCAAAGGTCAATCCTGCAGTCGGAGTCCAGCCTAATAATTGATTGTATTGTGTCCCTAAATCAATTTGTAGTTTATCAAATGACCACCCAAGTCCAAAACCAAGTTCCATCGGCGCACTTTGAACACCACAACGCAAATATAAAGATTCAACTGATTTTGGATGATATTCTAATCCGCCTCGAACGCGGGCATTCAGTCCTACTTCCTGAGATACCTCCATCGCAAGGAGCAGATCCTCTATGATCCGATAATTCGCACCGAGTCGTACCAGTGTGGTGAATCGATCATCCTGAAATTCCGATAGTTTCGCCCTCCCCAAGTTCATCACTGAAAATCCGATTTGAACTTTTTTATTGATGCGCGCAAGCAATCCAAACTCACCTGTCACGGTATGCTTGATGCCGTAAGTTGGATCTAACCTCAAACTTAAGTAGTTAATTTGGACACCAGCAGAAATCTGATCGGTAAGACGAATACTATATCCAGCTCCAATTCGATTCGTCCGAAACTGTTCGTAGCCATAAAATTGACCACCTAGAGAAACCACTCCTCGTTTTAGTGGTTGTGCTACAGCGAAACTCTGATGTTGTAATTCTTTCAGCATATACCTGCTTTCATAGGCTATCCCAGCAGTCCCTTTCTTTAAAAACCCTAAAGCTCCAGGGTTATGATGGAAACTGTAAGCATCTACGAACGTCACCGACGCATGTCCCATCGAAGACGAACGGACGCCCTGTGGCAACCAACCTTGCGCATTCAGAGCTCCAGCAAATAAAACTGAATAAAAAATAAGTAGCGTGCGATACATACAACAAAAATAAAATAAGCTGGCATTTTTCAATCCCTTATTATGTTAATTTTACATTACGATGATTGAAACTCCCCTTATTGATGTAGCGAGTAATCAATCTCATGAAGAAATAGACCATGTCCTGGTACAGAAACGCCAGCAGCACCGCGATCTTTTTCTTTTATTATTGTTTCAACGGTTTCAGGGGATAACTTACCTTGTCCTACGTCGATCAGAGTGCCAACTACAGCGCGTACCATATTTCGTAAAAAACGGTTGGCTTTGATCTCAAACTGAAGACGATTATCCTTCGTTGTCCATAATGCGTGATGAACCGTACAAATATTCGTTCGCACATCAGTATGTAATTTAGAAAATGAAGTAAAGTCCTTTTTTCCGATTAAGTGATGTGCTCCTTCATTCATTACTTCGAGATCCAACGGTTGTGAAAAATACCAACTATAAAATCGATCAAATGGATATTTACGAGGCTGAATAAAATATTGATAGGTCCGCGAGGTGGCATCAAAACGCGCGTGAAAATCATGTTGAACAATGCGTGCATCATAGATCACGAGATCAGCGGGTAACATTTTATTGAGTTTGTATACGAGCTGATGTTCAGACATTCGCTCTGGTAAATCGACGTGAAAGAAATATTGACTAGCGTGTACCCCAGCATCTGTACGGCCACAACCTACTATATCGACAGGTTCATTCCCGAATAAGCGCGATAGTTGTTTAGTCAATTCACCTTGTACTGTTGAAACGCCTGGCTGTACTTGCCACCCAGCATAATTCGTACCATCGTAGGCCATCTCAAAAAGGTATCGCTGCATCATGCAACAAATTTATATAAAAAAGCAGGGCAATATTCAACAAGGCCGAGTGAAGGCGATTTTTTTCAGGAACCTCCTTCTCCTGCAAAGAGAAATTTGTTAGGTGTGACAAGGTTCGTCTTTACGGCGTACATGACAATCCCGGCGGTATTTTTCGTACCCAGTTTACCCATGATATTCTTTCGATGAGTAGTGACGGTATGTGGGCTCAGGTGTAATAATTCAGCAATCTGTGCATTCGTGTTACCTTCGGCGATGTATTTGATGATCTCCATTTCTCGTTCACTCAACAAAACTGGTTCACAAGAAAATTCATCAACATTCAAATCGTCCACATCAATTGCAGCACGCTGAATAGATTCCAATATTTGACCACAAAAAAACTTCTTCCCTGCACCCGTTTCTTTAATTGAAGAAAGAATTTCAGGAATATCGCAATCCTTTTTTACATAACTCATAACGCCAGAGCGCAGTGCTTCAACAATTACAGATGGATTTTGCTCGGGCGTTATAGCTACAAACTTCACATGCTTATGTTTTACTAGTAATTTCGGGATAACATCAATAGAAAATCCTGGAGCAGTGTAATCAATTAAAACTAAATCAGTTTCAAAATTCTGAAGTTGCTCAATGAGCTCTTCATCGCAGGTCACTTCACCAACGATTTCGTTAAATTGATCAGCAGCGAGAATAGCCCTTAAACCAACTCTAACGATATCATTACTATCTGCGATTATAACTTTCATTACTGCAAATATACATTAAAAAACATTTTACTTAGAATGATTTTAAATAAAGAAATTAACAATGCATGTTCATTCCTTCTTACCGCTTCATTATTTATTGATATTTAAGAGTCATTCCATGAGCAGTTCAGCAAAAAATAAAATAAAAAAAGCCGCTTGTTTTCACAAGCGGCAATAGGTAACAAAAACGATATTTTTATTAACCGAGAACTTTTACGTTCACAGCATTCAATCCTTTTCTTCCTTGTTCTACATCGTATTCTACTTTGTCGTCTTCACGAACTTCATCCAACAATCCATTTGCGTGAACAAATACATCATTTCCTGATTCTTCCGGTACGATAAAACCGAATCCTTTCTCTGTGTTAAAAAACTTAACTGTTCCTTGTGGCATAAAATATAAATATTAAAAATAAAAGACGAAGGTACTCCCGAAAGTCGGGTAAACCTAATAATTTATAAAAATATTTTCATTTTTATTGATGACAATTCCTCAATGCATTGATTTCATTGGAATACAGAGCACAAAAAAAAGAGGCCGAAGCCCCTTTTTAATTAGTTTAGGTGAACTAAAAAGGACTCTTTTCGGTTTTTCTTTACCTCCAAGCTCCTGGAATAGTTCAAGATTTGATAAATACTATTTTTTGATGGCCCCTTTTTAGACTCCTGAGCCGCAGGAGATTTAGTCGAATAGTGATTTGCCATAAGCGAATATTTAACTGTTTAAAATAGAAACGCATTTTTAAATCAATTATTTTATCGCTTGCCAAAAATTTCTAGGTGAGCATTCCTCCGCACACTTGAAGTGTCTGACCTGTCACGTAATTCGATAAATCAGAACCCAAGTATACCACAGCATTGGCCACATCCTCAGGCTTACCTCCGCGTTTCAACGGGATGGAATTCCTCCATTCCTGCACAACTTTTTCATCCAGTTGTTCGGTCATCTCCGTTTCGATAAATCCTGGAGCAATAGCATTGCAGCGAATATTGCGAGACCCCAACTCCTGAGCAACAGATTTTGTAAATCCGATCATACCAGCTTTCGAAGCTGCATAGTTTGCTTGACCTGCGTTCCCTGACACCCCAACAACTGAAGACATATTGATAATAGAGCCTTTACGCGCTTTCAACATCGGACGCTGAACAGCTTTTGTCAAGTTAAATGCAGATTTCAAGTTGGTATTGATCACTTCATCCCACATCTCCTCCGTCATACGCATTAACAAATTATCGCGTGTTATCCCGGCATTATTTACAAGAACATCTATAGTACCAAATACATCCATAACTGATTTCACCAGCTCTTGAGCCGCATCAAAATCAGCCGCATTGGATTTGAAGCCTTTAACCTCTCCTCCGCCTTGACTCAACTCATCCTCTAGCGCTTTTGCTTTCTCGTCTGATGATAGATAGGTGAAAGCCACTTTAGCTCCTTCGGCTATACATCGTTCGGCTATCGCCTTGCCAATCCCCCTTGAGGCTCCTGTTATTAATACAACTTGATCCGTTAATAATTTCATACTACTACTTTTCTTTTAATCACAAAATTAAACATTTTTTTAATCCACGAATAAGACGCTTTCATGTCGTTCACAACAATTACTGAAATGGTTTTAAGTGGTACTCAAACCTTGTAAAAATGACATTGTATTAACATTATCTGCATAATCGTCCAGAGCTGGATTCTGAGCTTGTCCAAAAGGTGTAAAATCCCTTCCCACAACCACTTGCAAATCATCCTTATACCATTCTATATAATGGCGAACTGCATCCATTGTTTCATACCGCTGAAAATGCAAGACACCAATAGGAGCAAATAAATCCGAGGAAGGACGCATCAATACAAAGCCATTCTCAATAATTTCCTCCTGATTCATCAGGTAAATCGCCTTGTAGTAATCATAGTTGTTGGCATACTTGTTATGATAAATAATCGAACCGTAATCAACGATGGCACCAAAAAATTCATTCAAATCAAAAGAATCCGGAATCATCAAGTGAGAGACATTGCGACACCCCAACCCATGATACTGAAATATATCAGCTCCCAATGCAGTCAACTCATCTTTTGTTTCAGTTCCTGTTAAAACGGCCAAAGACGTTCTATTTTTTCTAATAATGCACGGTAAATGCCCGAAATATTTTTCGAAATACCGTGCTGTATTATTACTACCGGTAGCAATAACTGCATCTATACCTTTCAACTGATCAACAGTTTCAATTCTCGATTTAAGTTCTGGCTGCAATTCTAGGATTAACTCCAAGAATTGTGGCAATAAACGATCATCATCCCGTGACATCTTAATTATAGGGAGATGGCCAGCAAGCAAAACAGACAAAAAATCATGAAATCCCACCAGCGGAATATTTCCTGCCATGATAACCCCGACTTTCTTAGGGTTAGTCGCTACTTGATAAGATTGCAGCCACTGTTCCAGCTTTTCTTCCGTCAAACTTCGCCCCCATTGCTCTAAACTATAACGCACTGTTTCTGGCGTGAACCAACCATTATGATGTCGCTCGCGTTCAATAACCTCATTTATCTGCTCAAAATATGATCCTGCAACAAAAGGATGAAAAGCTGATTCAGCTTGCTTTTCTCCCCAAAGTCGCATCGATGACCCCACAAGAGCCAAGGTCTGTATCGTTTTTTTTCGATCCAACTGTTTCATGAGTAATTTTACCGAATTTGTCAGCGCCTAAACAAAAGTTCCTGCGCTACGTTTATTATATTTGCAAATGTACTGAACAAAAGATAAAAAGTTAGGAATATGGCAATAATGATTACGGACGAATGCATTAATTGTGGGGCTTGTGAGCCCGAATGTCCGAACAATGCAATATATGAGGGGGGAGCTGAATGGGCTTATGCAGATGGAACAACTTTGGCTGGTACGATCAACCCACCCAATAGTGAAGAGGTAGATGCCGAAAAAGAGCATGACCCCGTAGATATGGACGTTTATTATATCGTAACCGATAAGTGTACCGAGTGTGTAGGTTTTCACGATGAGCCTCAATGTGCGGCTGTATGTCCAGTTGACTGCTGCGTGGACGATCCTGACTATCGCGAATCAGAAGATGAATTGCTCGCGAAAAAGGATTTTATGCATTTATAAACAATCACTCCAAAATTAATGAAAGACCATTGCTAGCTGCAGTGGTCTTTTTTTTGTCAAATCCCCTTTAAATTTATTCAACAATCGCTGTTTTGAATTTTAAAATTGCTTACATTCGTTTATAACTCACTGGTGATTGATATTGGAACGTTTTATAAACATACTTGTCCTCGATAGTAATGATACAAACATCTCTGGTCTCAGAGCTATGCTCAATGGGGGAGGAAATAATCTGATTTTTTGTGAAACTGAAAAACAGGCATGGCCTATTCTTGAAAAAAGGAAAATCGGAGTCATCTTAATCAATATTCAGCTCGAGTCTGTTAATGGGTTCGAACTTTTGCAGCGACTCAAATCGAATCCTAATTCTGAAGATGCTTATAAAATTGTTATTAGTGAATCAACTTCCAGCGGTGCAGAGCTGGTGAAAGGGTTTCGAGAAGGAGCTGTAGATTATATATCTACACCTTTCAATCCCAATTTGGTAAAGGCAAAAATTGAAGTCTTCAAAACATTGTATTTTAAAGATCAACGGATTAATCAATTATTGGAAAATATTTTCCCGCAAAATGTACTGCGCGACCTCAATAAGACTGGTAAATTCTCTCCTAAACGCATTGAAGAAGGTGTGGTGTTGTTCACAGATTTTGTAGCCTTCTCAAAAATAGCCAAACACCGAAAACCGATGGAGCTATTAAAGCAACTTGAAGAGTATTTCAATAAGTTCGATGAAATCATTGAACGGTACCAATTGGAAAAAATCAAAACGATCGGAGATGCATTTATGGCGTTGAGTGGAGTGACTGAAAAAAATAAAAAACCTGCAGTGAGAGCATGTTTGGCCGCACTGGAGATCAGAAACTTCATGTTGAATAAGAAACAACTTGCCAAAGCTACAGGCAACGATTTTTGGGAAATTCGTATTGGTCTGCATGCTGGTCCCTTGGTTGCAGGTATTATAGGTGATAAAAAAATGAGTTTTGATGTTTGGGGAGACACCGTAAATATCGGCGCAAGAGCTGAACAGAATTCGTTAGCCGATAGCATCACCATAACCGATCGCGTTGCTGGTCACGTATTACCTTATTTCAACCTCGAACACAGGGGGGAAATTGAAATTAAACATGGTGGCGAAGTTGATATGTTTTTCTTAAAAGAATTAAAACCGAAATACTCACTTTTCGAGGAGGGAAAACTCGCCAACAGCAGATTAAGAAAACGGTGTGAACTAGAGAATATGGATTTCGCTTTTGCTCGTAGACACATCATTAATAAACTTAAGTCTTCTTTACCTGACGAACTCAATTATCACAACTTAAAGCATACACTTAATGTGGAGCGCTGTGCAATCAGGATCGCTGGTCTAGAAGGCGTTGAAGGTGAAGAGCTCACTATTTTGCGTACAGCAGTACTTTTCCACGATGCTGGCTTTATTTTGCAGTATGAGCACAACGAGAATATTGGCGCGGAATTGGTCAAAAGAGAACTACCTAATTTTGGTTACAATCAACGACAAATTGATCAAATTTCACGAATTATTATGTCTACCACAAGGGAAATAGCTCCGCGAACGTT